>JBILCO010000337.1:0-2942 GCA_044353075.1 Burkholderiaceae bacterium | reverse complement strand
CACCGACTCGACGCTGATCGCGTCCATCGCGGCGAAATCGGTGGTGTAGAAGCGGGGCGACAGCACGGTCTCGGTCAGCGCGAGCTTCGTGCTCTCACTGGAGGAGGAAGGGCGCCCGGCGGGCGTCATGGCGTTCATGCGGCCTCCTTGGGCTCGAACCCGCAATGATAGAGTTCCGTCAGCTCGAACAGCGCGGCCCATTGGGTCCAGACGCGCTCGATCGGGCCGGCGCGATAGACGGTCGCGCGCGTCTCGAAGGTGATCTTCTCGCCGAATTCGATGTGGTCGGGTGCGCCATGCACCAGCACGCGGTCGCCCGGGCGCAGCTGGATCCCTTCCGGGATGGCGTTGGCGTGGAAGAACTCCGCCGTCCGCTCGATTTCCACTGTACAGGGCACATCGACGGTACGTCCGCCGAAGATCGCCCGGCCCACTCCCCAGTGGTCCGTCATGGCTCTCTCACTCCTCTGTTGTTAGCAAACGCAAAAATGCTTCGACATTGCTTCGCCCGAAGGCGTGCAACTCCATCGTGTTGCCATTCGCCGTGTCCTGCAGCGTGATCCTTCCATCCGGCCAGGCGCTGAGCCGGAACGGCTGGTCTGGCCCGATCTCCGCAAGGCGACGCTGCCGCACGAGCCCCCGCATCGCCCCGCGCACGAAGCCTTCCGTGCCGGGCTCCACGACCTCGATCTGGCGGCCGTCGCGCGCATCGGTCACCACGACAGCACCATCGGCACGGTCGGTGAAGCGAAGATCGCGGGTCGCGGCGGGCAGCGCGCCCGCGGCGGCGGGATTCACCGGCGCCTGGTGACCCAGCGTCGTCAGGAAGAACGTGCCCAGCAGCACCAGCGCGGTGCCGAACACCATCCCCCGGGGCAACGAGCCGTTCCGCATGAAGGCGCCGGACATCTGCATCTCCCTCAGGCCATCGCCTCGGTGCCGGGCTGCCGGGCGGGGCGCCCGACGGGCTCCGTCGCCATGGCCCGCACCGGCATCGCCGCGGCGGCGGACAGTGCGCGGCCCAGCATCTGCGCGACCGCTTGCGGTTCCGCGACCGCCCGCAGCGTGGGCTGCGGCCGGGAGAGCTGCCAGGACCGCGTGTAGGGCCACAGCGCCACCCAGGACACGCGATGCGGCGCCATGATCTGCAGCGCGATATCGCCCGTACCGTCGGCATGCGGCGCGACGCCTGCGCTGCCGATCAGCGCGAAGGGAATATTCACCGTCATCGGCAAGGCGACACCCGTACGGATCACGACCCGTCGTGAGGTGATGGTGTAGAGCGTGCTGCGCGCCGAAGCCCAGCCATAGAGCGCGAGCAGCGCGAGCGGCACCGCGCCGATCACCAGGATCAGCGCCGCACCCTGCGCGATCGCCGCCGCGCCGAGGCCTTCGGCATACAGCGCCGTGCCCCGCCATAGCGCCAGGACCAGGAAGTAGACGCTCATCCAGCGCAGATGCAGCGCGCGGCGGGCGAGCCCGCTGAAACGCGGCGCGCCCTGCCAGATGATGGTCTCCCCGGCCGGCAGCGGGGCGGGAAGACCGGGGACCGGCTCGCTGTCATGCTCGAAGAATTCGGCGCGCGGGGCGGCGGTCATGCGAAGGACTCGCTGTCGCCGGGCTGCGCGTAGAGCTCGCCGCCGCCGAAATAGCCGCTGATGCGGTCTTCCTCGCGTAGCGTCACACGCTCCGGATGGGCGGTGACGGGGGCGGCGGCGATCTGCGCGCTGGTCGCGGTGTCGCACTTCACCGGCCCATCACCGCTCCAGCGCACAACGCCGAGCGGGATCAGCACGCGCTTGGCGCCATCCACCACCTCGACCTCGATGTAGCGCAGCAGGACATCCGACTTGTCGACCCAAAGATCGACGACCGTACCGGCCACCTTGCCGTCGAGGCCCATCACCGGCCGGCCGCGGATTTCGGGATCTTCCTCGGGGATCGTCCAGCCGGGCGCGGCCCGCAGCGGGACCATCTTCGGCTCGCCGTGGTCCCAATCCAGGTCGGGCGTGTCGGCGCGGAGCGCATAGGATGCGGCGCCCACGCCATCCTGCATCGGATCGCCGAGCGCGATCTGCGACGCGCCGGGGAAGGGATCATAGGCCTTCAGAATGCCCGTCATGTCGCGCTCTTCCATCGCGCCGGGGGCGCGGGCGACACCATGACCATGCGGCAGGATGAAGGTCTTCGCATCCGGCGTGGCGGGGAAGCCCTCGATCGGCGCGCGGAGCGGCCGGCCCTCGCGGTCCGAGATCAGCGGGTAGCCTTCGCGCTTGCCCTCTCGGTGCAACCACAGGACGAGCGCCAGGAAGAAGGCGAAGAACAGATAGAGCGACAAGGCGGCAACGTCCGTGAAGACGCTGGTGGGGGGAATGGCTTGCATGCGGACCTCCGTATGATCCCTCAGACGTGGGCGGACCCGGCGACACCGGATCTGGGTTGCGACCGCGCTTGGGCGCTGCCCGTGCCACGCACGAGCGGACCGACCACGGCCAAGGTGACGAACAGCAATGCGATCTCTGCGGCGTAGACCACGACGTAGCCCGTCGCCGGGCCCGACATTGCCTCTCCCAGCGTGCCCTGCGCGGCCAGCGCGCTGACGACGTCGCGGACGATGCCGCCAGTGGCGATGGCAAGCCCCGCGGCCGTCGCCTGCACCGCGCCCCAGACGCCGAGCGCGAGCCCGACTTGCTGCGGAGGAGCGAGGCGCATGCAGGCCGTGAGCGTGGCATGCGTGAACAGCCCGCCGCCCAGCCCGATGCAGAAGCAGCCCAGCGCGAAGACGGCCGGCGCTTCGATGAGCCCGGACAGGATCACCAGCGCGAAGGCCATCAGCCCCGTCAGCGCGCCATAGGCCGCCAGGCGATGCGCATCCGCACCCGCCGAAAGCCGCCGTGCGCCGGCGAGGAAACCTACCGCGCCGCCGCCCGCGAGCAGAGCGC
>JBILCO010000057.1:0-9227 GCA_044353075.1 Burkholderiaceae bacterium | reverse complement strand
TTATTTTTATGCAACGGGTTGCGCGCGATCATCCGTTATGATCCCGTTTGGCCTGATTCTGTATCGTCTTTGATCCCGCTCACATCGCATGAGAACACCAGCACATACTGTATGAAAAACTTTGTTCAGCTTATTGGCAGATACTGGTCACTTTACAGTCCTTTTTTTGCCGCACTGGTGCTTGCCGTAAGTTTCTGGGGCCCGGCGCATCTGCTGTTCATCTTGACCACGGTCGTGGCGCTGCTGCTGGCAGTGACTGCGGCGGTGCATCATGCCGAAGTAATCGCGCAGCGCGTAGGTGAGCCTTACGGCACGCTGGTACTGGCGCTCGCGGTGACGGTGATCGAGGTGGCGCTGATAATCTCGCTGATGCTCGCCAACCCGGAGAAGGCCGCAACTCTGCCGAGGGATACTGTGTACTCGGCCGTCATGATCATTTGTAACGGTGTTGTGGGCTTATGCGTTCTGATTGGCGGCTTGCATCATCGCGAGCAGACCTTCCGCATCGAAGGCACGGGTTCCGGTTTTGCCGCACTGGCGACGCTGTCCGTGCTGGTGCTGGTGCTGCCGACGTTTACCATCAGTCTGGCTGGCAGTCATTACACCGACGCGCAGCTGATTTTTGTCGCGCTGTCCTCGCTGTCTCTGTGGCTGGTGTTTGTTTTCATACAGACCGTTCGGCATCGCGATTATTTTCTGCCACAGGAATCGCGCGATGACGAGAATGTTCATGCTGCGCCACCCAGTGTCGGTGAAGCCTGGGTCAGCTTTGGTTTGCTGATGGTGGCGCTGCTCAGTGTCGTGGGCATCGCGAAATTTCTGTCGCCGACGGTTGAGCGGCTCGTTGCACAGGCTAGTGCGCCAAAGGCTGTCGTGGGTATCATCATTGCCATGATCGTATTGTTGCCCGAAACCTGGGCTGCGATGAGAGCTGCTCGTGCGAACCGGCTTCAGACCAGCATGAATCTCGCCATCGGATCCGCACTGGCCAGCATTGGCCTGACTATTCCTGCGGTGGTGCTTGCTGTGGTGTGGCTGGATCTGCCGCTGTTGATCGGACTCGATAATAAAGACATTGCCTTGCTCGTGCTGTCATTTATCGTCGGCTCAATCACGCTGGGTTCGGGCCGCACGAATGTCATGCAGGGAGCGGTGCATCTGGTGATTTTTGCAGCGTTTCTGTTTTTGACGCTGGTTCCCTAGCGCGTGGTGTGTAATCGTTCATCACAATGAAAAACAGGAGGAGAGATGAATTCAACAACGACTGAAAACTCACCTGAGCCCATGTCACTTCTGATGCCGTTGAGGCTCCTGCTCGAGGGTGCTGCGGACATGCGTTCCACGGGGTTTGCGGGTATCGCCTACGGCATCATTTTTGTGCTGATGGGCTACGCGATCACTGGGGTCTATCAGCATCTTTGGCAGATGACCATGGGCCTGACGGCGGCGTTTTTTCTGATGGGGCCGTTCATCTGTTGCGGGGTGTATGACCTCTCGCGCCAGAAAGAGGTCGATGGCCACGCCAGCCTCTGGGCCAGCATGACGTGCTGGTTGCGCAACTGGAAGTCTATTGCATTTTTCGCCGCGATCCTGACCTTTTTCATGATCGTCTGGGCGCGGGTTTCCGTGGTTTTGTTTGCGCTGTTCGGTAAGCACAATTACCCGGAGCTGACTGACATGATCAACAAGATCATCTCGATGGATAACCTCGGCTTCCTCGCTGTCTGGGGCGCGGTGGGTTTTGTTTTTGCCAGTCTGGTGTTTGCGATGTCGTTGGTCTCCATGCCGATGATGCTGGACCGGAACGCGGATACTATCGAAGCCATTGTCGCCAGCGCACAGGCCTTGTGGCACAACCCGGGCGCGATGCTGGTGTGGGCAATATCGATCACGCTGCTGATTGGCGTCAGCCTTGTTTTCTTCCTGCCTTTGCTGGCGTTGACGGCGCCGCTGGTGGGACACGCTACCTGGAAAGTCTACAAACAACTGGTGCCTGCGAGCGCTTGAAATTTCCAGCTAAACCTACGAACGGCAGGCTCACGCCGAGCACCACCGCTGTCCTCAACGAGCAACTCACGCCATCCGAAGGCGCTGAGCCTCTGTACTGAAGTCGGCATAGGTCTGCATCGCCTTCTTCAGTTCCTCCCGGTACTGCCGCACTGACGCTTCCTTCACATGGCCAAAGCCCCGGATTTTTTCGGGCAGGGATGCGATCGTGATGGCGGACGGCAAACGCGCTGCATCCAGTGTCGTTAGCAGGGCGGCGATCAGTTCACGATATTCGATGATCAGTTGCCGCTCCATTCGGCGTTCGGCAGTCCAGCCAAATGGATCGAGTGTCGTGCCGCGCAGGCTTTTGAGTTTTGCGAGTATTTTGAACACCGGCCAGACCCAGTTGCCGTACTCGGTCTTGATCGCATGGCCTTGCGCGTCTTTCTTCGTGAACAACGGCGGTGCCAGATTGAATTTCAGGCTCAGCTTGCCGTCGAAGTGCTGCTGCAGACTGTCGATGAATGCAGGGTCGGTGTAGAGCCTTGCGACTTCGTATTCGTCCTTGTAGGCCATGAGTTTGAAGAGCGATTTCGCTACGGCCCGGGATAGCTTGTCACCTTGCCCGAGCTTTGCCTCGGCCTGTTTCACCGCTTCGACCAGTGCCTGATAGTCGTTCGCATACGCGACATCCTGATAAGCGCTCAGGTAGTCAATACGACGTCGCACCAGCGAGGCTAGGGTCTCCGGCATGTTGAGCATCACGGGTTGCGCGGGTATCGCAACGCGCTCGACGGCCTTCAGATCCAGTGCCGCGCTACGACCCCAGCGGAAGGCTTTCTGATTGAAATCGATGGCTACGCCGTTCAGTTCGATGGCGCGCATCAGCGCCGCATGCGATACGGGCAGCAGGCCTTTCTGGAATGCGAAGCCCAGCATGAACAGATTGGCAGCGATCGAGTCACCCATCAGCGCTGTTGCCAGTCGGGTCGCGTCGATGTAATCGGCACGGCCTTCAACGGATTCATCAATGAGCGCGCGAACCTCGTCAGCCGGGAATTGCCAGTCGGGCTGGCGCGCGAAATGACCGGTCGGCTGTTCATGCGTGTTAATCACGACATGCGTGCGGCCGGGGCGCATCTTGGAAATGGCATCATGCGCACCGGCGGTCAGGATATCGCAGCCGAGCACAAGGTTGGCTTCGCCGGTGGCGATGCGCTGTGCGCGAATCGCGTCGGGTGTGGCAGCGATGCGCACATGCGATGTCACTGAGCCATTTTTCTGCGACATGCCGGTCATGTCCAGTACTGACACACCTTTACCTTCGAGATGACCTGCCATGCCGAGCAGTGCGCCGATGGTGATGACGCCAGTGCCGCCAATACCATCGATCAGGATGTTATAGGGCTCATCGCAGCGTGCCGTGACGGGCTCTGGCAAGGGCCCAAAGTTCTCATCAGCGCTCTTGCCGGCCTTGAGTTTTTTCGGTGTGCCACCGGTGACGGTGACGAAGCTCGGGCAGAAGCCTTTCACACACGAATAATCTTTATTGCATGAGGACTGAGCAATCACACGCTTGCGACCGAACTCGGTCTCCAGTGGCATGATCGATGTGCAGTTCGATTGTGCGCCGCAGTCGCCGCAGCCTTCGCAGACCGCTTCGTTGATGAACAGTCGCTGCGCTGGCTCGGGAAATTCGCCTTTCTTGCGGCGGCGCCGCTTCTCGGCGGCGCAGACCTGATCGTAAATCAGTACGGATACGCCCTTCACCTCTCGCAACTCGCGTTGCACGGCGTCCATGTCGTTGCGGTCATGCAGGGTGACGATGGCCGGCAGTGCCGAGCGGTCTTCATAGCGCGACAGGTCTTCGGTGACGAGTGCGATGCGCTCTACGCCTTCGGCTGCCATTTGTTGCGCGATCTGACGCACCGAGATCGTGCCGTCCACCGCCTGACCACCGGTCATCGCGACGGCATCGTTGTAGAGAATTTTGTAGGTCATGTTGACCCTGGCCGCGACCACGGCACGAATGGCCAGATAGCCCGAATGAAAATAAGTGCCGTCGCCAAGGTTCTGAAATACATGCGGCACGTGGGAGAAGGCGGCCTGACCGATCCAGGGAGCGCCTTCGCCACCCATATGCGTGGTGAGCTTGTTGAATTCCGGGTAGATCGCGGTCGCCATGACATGACACCCGATACCGGCCAGCGCGAAGCTGCCTTCCGGCACTTTGGTCGATGTATTGTGCGGGCAGCCCGAGCAGTAGTACGCAGGGCGCGGTGGTGTATTCACCGACTTGTTCAGCGCCGCTTCCTTGGCTTCGAGGAAGCTCAGGCGGGCTTTGATGAGATCACTGGTGTGAAAGCGTGCAATGCGTGATGCGATCACGCGTGCGATTTGCGCAACCGAGAAATCGGCCTTCGATGTCAGCAGCCAGTCACCACGCGGCGCGACCCACTCGCCTTTCTCATCGAATTTGCCAATAACGCGTGGACGTACGTCCTCGCGCCAGTTGTACAACTGCTCTTTGAGTTGGTATTCGACGATCTGCCGTTTTTCTTCGACCACCAGAATTTCGTCCAGCCCTTGCGCGAATTCGCGAATGCCATCCGGCTCCAGCGGCCAGGGCATCGATACCTTGTACAGGCGAATGCCGATGTCGGCTGCCATGGACTCATCGATGCCCAGCTCTTCCAGTGCTTCGAGCACATCGAGATAGGATTTGCCGGAGGCGATGATGCCGAGCTTGGCTTTGGGGCTGTCGATCATCACGCGGTTGAGCTTGTTGGCCCGCGCGTACGCGATCGCGGCGTAGATCTTGTAGTCCTGCATCAGCGCTTCTTGCTTGCGCGCCTGCACGCCCAGTGTGTCGGTGGAGAGCCGTGTATTGAGCCCGCCTTCGGGCATGTTGAAATCTTCCGGATAGACGATTTTCAGTCGGAACGGGTCAGCATCGACCGATGCGGTGGACTCGACCGTGTCGGCCAGTGCCTTGAAGCCGACCGCACAACCGGAGTAGCGTGACATCGCCCAGGCATGCAGGCCGAGGTCGAGGTATTCCTGCACATTGCATGGGTACAGCGTTGGAATCATGCAGGCGGTGAACAAATGGTCTGACTGATGCGGTAGCGTTGACGAATAAGCGCCATGATCATCACCGGCCACCAGCAGCACGCCACCGTGTTGGGCGGTACCCGCGTGGTTCATGTGTTTGAAGACATCGCCGCAGCGATCAACGCCGGGACCTTTGCCGTACCAGAGTGCAAATACGCCGTCATATTTCGCCGGACCGATGAGGCCGACCGTTTGCGTACCCCAGACCGCCGTGGCGGCCAGATCTTCATTCACGCCGGGCACGAATTTCACATGATGTGCATCAAGATGTTTCTGTGCCTTCCACAGCGCTTCATCCAGCATGCCAAGGGGTGAGCCGCGATAGCCGCTGATAAAACCCGCGGTGTTCAGCCCTGCTGCCTCGTCGCGAAGACGCTGCATCATCGGCAGACGTACCAGTGCCTGAACACCAGAGAGATAAATGCGGCCGTCGACTTTGCTGTACTTGTCGGCCAACGTAACGTCGGGACGGCGGATCGCGCTTAAGGTGGGGCCGGTAGGGGTGGGCGTTGCAAGGGTGGGTGCGGCAGCGGGCGGCCGGGTGTCGGTCGACATGAGTGACTCCTCCATCTTGGTTTTAGGCTTGCACTGCGGCCGTTACGCGTCCGGTAAGACGATGTGGGGTCACAGGGCGGGGTGCCGCGGTAGCGGCTGAAACACAGGGGTTTTTGGCGAAACCCGATGGCGAAAATATAGGGGTTTGGAGGCAGAAAATGTTTCTGAATTTTTGCCGAGATGGATGTTTTTCAGAAAATTTATCTGAAAAATTGAGAATTTCAGAATATATGTTGCGGTCGGCTACAGCAGGTGGGGCTGGATAGCGTTCTAAAGAATGATCGTCCGTTATCAGAGGAGGCCAGCTTACGTTGGCTCCCTGTCCCCGGACGGAAAAACACGGCTGGTATCGTTGGGCGCCTTACGCTCAACGGACAACAAAAATATCGTACTTCACATAAGCCTCCGAAGGGGTACGCTTGAGCTCCACCATCTTGCCCACCGTCTGCACCTTGTTCAGCCAGCTGTATTTTTCTGACGAAGTCTGAAACAGCGGCGTGTTGATGAAATAGGGCACGTTCTTGTCGGTCACTATCTCGCCACGTGCCAGCGCTTCGCCGGTTTCTTTGCTCATCGCGACCACACCGACATAGCTCATGTAAATGAACGCGCCATCATCAGTTTCCAAGGAGAGTTTGGCTTCCTGACGCAGTGCGCCGGACGGCATGGTGCGCAGCCAGTCCCCGCTGGGCGCGATGATCTTGCCCTGGATACCCGGCCCTTTAAAGGTGCCGCCGGGCAGAACATTGACAATGGTAAGGGTCGGATCGATGGCTTTGCGCTCGGTGGGGATGTGAATCGTCATCAGATACTCAGTGCTGATCCGGGTCGATTGCGCTTGTGCGGCCGCAGAAAACGCGAATACCGACAGGAGGAAAGCGAGGGTGTTTGTAATTTTTTTCATGATCAACTGGAGCCTTTGCCTACGGTAATGTGGAACGCACTATCTTTTTCATTCGTTAACGCTTTACATGCGCCAGCCGTAGCCGAGATAAATCACGGGGGTATAACTGCGTTCTGCGATAGCACTGTTGGCTTGCGCGTCGGACAAGCGGTTGATGCTGGCCCCGAAGAACACCGCGCCGCTTGTGCCCACTGCGTAGAGGCCGGTCAGGCCCGCGGAATACCCGACACCTGCGCCCACGTTTTGTGCGAGTCTATTATTCGATGCCTCGGAGGCTCGCGTGCCCCAGTAGTAGTTGTTCATCGCAGCGTTTTGCCAAGTGGCGCCAACCAGACCATTCAGCCGGAAACCCTGTCTGGTGACCAGCGGACGGATGAATTGCAGCTGCGCGACCTGGCCGTTGCTGCGGCCGGTGATGTCGAACCCATACTCAAAATTCACTACCCCCGCTGGCGTCGTCCAGCGCACGCTGGGCCCGGCATCGATCGCGAAATCGCGATCAGCCATACCGGCGGTACGTGGATTGTCGTTTGCGTCGTAACCAAATCTTGGCTCGGCATACAAGCCCAGACGAAGCGATCGGTTATCTGAGGTGTAGCCCCAGACGCCGGCTTTCAATCCGGAGACATAAGCAACATCAGCCCAGCTGTACTGGACTACCGGCAGTACCATTGTGCGCAAATCGCTGCTGCCTGAAGTTTTCGGGAAAGCGCCAATACCGATACCGAGGAAGTTGCCACCGGAAGGAATGGGTTGTTGCGCCTGTTTTTCAGCGACGGACTGAGCCATCGTCATCGAGACAGGTAACAGGCAAGCCAGCAGCATGCTGCACATCGGTTTTTGCAAAAAAGTCATGTCGGATCCTCAGCCTGAGCGCTTCAATGAAAGGCGCATATTATCCATGGCTTCTGCGGATGCTGCCGGTTGTGTCTCGTGAGGTAAACCCCAGATCAGCTGATGACCTGGCGCCGATGCGCTTAGTTCAGCAAGCGCGTGCGCGCCGCTACCACGGCAATCACGATGGCCAGCAGCCCGATGAAACCCATCGCCGCCTCAATGCCGATGCCGTGTGCGATAGCGCCCAGCATGGGTGGTCCCATCAGCGTGCCTGAGTAAGTCATGGTCGCCACACCCGCCAGTGCGACAGGCCCTTCGCGGCCTGCAGCGCTGAAGACGAACGGAAAAACGAGTGACAGTCCGATACCGGCCACCGCAAAGCCCGCGAGTGCGAAATACGGGTTGGGTGCGTAGACGTTGAAGAATAATCCCACGGCTGCGGTGAGCGCGCCAGCGGTCACCAGTACTTTGGCGCCATGATGATTTTTTAGCCGATCGCCCATCATGCGCGAGACAAGCATCATGATCGAGAAAGCCACCAGCGATAGCGGAGCGAAGCCGTCAGAGACACCAAAATGGTCTTTCATGAAAATGCCCGACCAGTTTGCAATACTACCCTCGGCGATGGCACACAGAAAACCGAGTGCACCCAGCAATGCAAGACCGCCGCGCGGGATGACGAAACTTTTTTGGGTGATCTGTTCGGTGCTATCGGTGGCTAATAAACCGGTTCCGCATTTCAGTAGCAGCGCGCAAGGCAGCGCCAGCATGGCGTAGTGCAGCAGGGGTGTGATTTTCAGTGCGGCCATCGCGCTGCTCAGCGCGACACCGGCCAGTCCGCCGGCGCAGGCCCAGGCATGCAGCATCGACATCTTTGAGGTGCCGGCCCTGCGTTCATGATGGGCTGCGACCGCATTCATGCCGACATCAAAGGTGCT
Source organism: Burkholderiaceae bacterium (assembly GCA_044353075.1). Classification (GTDB taxonomy): domain Bacteria; phylum Pseudomonadota; class Gammaproteobacteria; order Burkholderiales; family Burkholderiaceae_D; genus Pernthalerella. The sequence goes on along the minus strand of JBILCO010000057.1, from coordinate 890 downwards.
GGCGGTGATGCCCAGCATGAGCACAGCGGCCATCAGCAGCGGTACGCTCGGCGCGGCGCCCGTCGCCAGAAGCACACTGAGCAGCGTCATGCCGGAGATCAGCATGCTCTGTCGGCCACCCAAGCGGGCCATCAGCTGCGAGGACACCGGAAACGAAAGCACCGCGCCGATGCCACCCATCAGCAGCACCATGGATAACCCGGCATGGGACACCTGCAAACCGTCACGCAGCGCGGGAATGCGGCCGACCCAGGAGCCCATGATCACGCCGAACCAGCAAAACAGTGCGGGTAGGGCGAAGCGCCGGAAAGCGGGGAAGGTGACAGTGGATGTTGCGTTTGCGACGTTAACGGGCAGAGTACGGGCGAGGGACATGATCAAGGGGAAGAATTACTGGTGGGAATACCCCTTTGTTCGTGATGCTCGGAAATAGTTTCTGAGTGGCAGAAAGAAATGCGTGGATTCAGCGTCGTTGATCAAGATGCAACTGCATCAGACTTTTTGCGTTTCATGATTGCCAGGAGCACCAGCAGTCGCGGGATCGCGCGGTATGAAAGCAGCAGGGGCACTTGCCCAGGGTGCAGGGACAGTCACTCGCTTCAGCGGCGTCGTCTTCGGGCGGCAGGGTGGGAATGTCGTCGATGCGCGCAAAGCCCGACGAGTCGTCATGTTTTTCCCAGTGATGCGGAAATTCAGAAGCGAGGTATCGGCTTAATTCAGCCACCGTGAGTATGGTCTCGACCCGACTCAGGTCACAGTAACGCCATACCTTGCCTTCACTTTCAGTCTCGTCACCTTCGCATGCTGCAACGACTCGCTGCCAGGATCGCTCCCGATGCGAACTGATGTGCCATTTGAATAAGGTCAGCAATCTTTTATTCATGTGCTTA
>JBILCO010000003.1:0-27653 GCA_044353075.1 Burkholderiaceae bacterium | reverse complement strand
TTCTGGGCATGGACGAACTGGCACCGGAAGACAAACTGGTCGTTGCACGCGCGCGTAAGATGCAGCGTTTCCTGTCGCAGCCTTTCCACGTCGCTGAAGTCTTCACGGGTGCCCCAGGCAAGTATGTGCCACTGAAAGAAACGATCAAGGGCTTCAAGATGATCGCTTCCGGTGAACTGGATCATCTGCCGGAACAGGCGTTCTACATGGTGGGTACCATCGACGAGGCCATCGAGAAAGCGAAGAAACTGCAGTAACGAGACGGCTGCCTGGAGACAGGCAGCTCTTGTTGCAACACGCGATTCGATTGACCGAAAAAAGGCTTTTTCATGGCAAACACTATTCACGTCGACGTCGTCTCCGCGGAAGAACAAATCTTCTCCGGTGCGGCTGAGTTCGTCGTCCTGCCGGGCGAGGCGGGTGAACTGGGTATTTACCCCAAGCATACGCCGCTGATCACCCGTATCAAGCCAGGCGCTGTTCGTATCAAAGTGTCCGGCGCAACGGAAGAAGAGTTTGTCTTCGTTGCTGGCGGTATTCTCGAAGTTCAGCCTAACGCTGTTACGGTATTGGCAGACACGGCTATTCGTGGTCGTGATCTGGATGAGGCGAAAGCCAATGAAGTGAAAAAAATGGCGGAAGAAGCGATGGCCAATCGCGAAACCGACGTCGACTTTGCCGTTGCACAAACGGAGTTGGCGATCGCTATCGCGCAACTTGCTGCCATCCACAAGTTACGTCAAAAGCGCTAATCTGTCAGAGACGAAAAAAAAGCAGCTTCGGCTGCTTTTTTTATTACGCATGGCGCCAAGAGCACCGCATGCAGACCGCCTGGTCTGGACCAGCGACAAGGGACGCGAAAAAATCGGGGCGCGCAAAACTTTCGGCGATAATATTACCTTTAGAGAACCGTCTTAAGGATCAGGATGTCCAGCCGCTTCGCGCCCCTCAAAAACGATACCTTCCTTCGCGCCCTGATGCGCCAGCCAACCGATTACACGCCGCTGTGGCTCATGCGCCAGGCCGGCCGCTATCTGCCCGAGTACCGGGCAACGCGGAGCAAGGCCGGATCGTTCATGGGGCTGGCCACCAATCCCGATTATGCGACCGAGGTGACGTTGCAGCCGCTGGACCGCTATCCGCTCGATGCGGCCATCCTGTTTTCGGATATCCTCACCGTCCCCGATGCCATGGGTCTGGGGCTATCGTTTGCCGAGGGCGAAGGTCCGCGCTTCGCCCGACCCATCAGAGATGAGCAGGCGGTTCGTGCGCTGCGCGCACCCGATTTGTCCAGTCTTCAGTATGTATTCGACGCGGTAACTCAGATCCGCACCGAGCTGTCGGGCCGGGTACCACTGATCGGGTTTTCCGGCAGTCCCTGGACGCTGGCCTGCTATATGGTGGAGGGTGGTGGCTCGGACGATTTTCGCACCGTCAAATCCATGCTGTATGACCGCCCGGACCTGATGCACCATATCCTGAGCACGAATGCCGCCGCAGTTGCTGCTTACCTGAATGCCCAGATCGACGCAGGTGCTCAGGCAGTCATGATTTTTGATACCTGGGGTGGCGCCTTGGCAGACGGGATTTATCAGGCCTTTTCGCTCAACTACATGCGTGAAGTCATTCGCGGACTCAAGCGTGAGTACGACGGCACCAAGATACCGTGCATCGTCTTCACCAAAGGGGGCGGTTTGTGGCTCGAAGAAATCGCCGATAGTGGCGCAGACGCTGTCGGCCTGGACTGGACTGTCGATCTGGCCAAGGCACGCGCGCTGGTCGGGAACAAAGTCGCGCTGCAGGGCAATCTTGATCCGAACGTCCTGTTTGCAAAACCAGAACAAATCCGCGCCGAAGTTGACCGGACGCTCAAGGCGTTTGGAAAGCCCGGTCCGGGATCAGGCCATGTATTCAACCTCGGTCACGGCATTTCGCAGTTCACCCCGCCTGAAGCGGTCACGGCAATGGTTTCCGCAGTCCACGAAATCAGTCGGCAGATGCGAGCCTGATAGGGGTGCTGGGCCGCTTGATACCTCGCCCTAAAGTGTTCCTGCACCCAAATAAACCCAGTTATGCACAAGTTGGGCGCAGGGGCTTTGAATCAAGTACTTGCGCTCACTTATCAATTCGCTCTCTAGCAAGGTGGCCTAAGCCATTGTTTTTAATGAGCTTAGTTTTGCCGATTCAAATGGCCGGTCATCGGTGGGTTCCATGCAAGAAAATAAATGAGCAACGTGAAGCAGGTTTGTTCACAAAGATATCCACAGGTTTGTGGATCGTGATCATGTCTGAACTGCGGGAGGAGCCCTGCAATCTGTCCCTTAGGGTCTTATTCCGTGCGTTGGTGCCGGAGATATTCTCCGCGCGAAGCTTGGACGATGTCATGGCTTCCATGAAATGAAGATAAACGCAAGTACATCATCATCAGTCAGGGCCACTTATTCACAAAAACTCACTTGTCAAGACGACTGAAAAAAAATTCAAACTATTTTTTCAGGCAAAGCAAAGACCCGCTAAGCCGTTGATTTTACTCAGCCTTGCGCCGTGCATTGCTAAAGGTCAGTTTGTTGAAGCCCGCATGAATTCAGCGTTTTGGCTTGTCAAGCCCCGGTTACACACAAAGTTATCCACAGAATTTGTGGATAGTGAAAAAATGCCTTTTGCGCCCGTGATTTAACTCACTTCTTAAAGTTTTACCTTAAGAACCTATCTCGTTAGGCCATCGCCACCCACACCATCGTCTATGTCGCCACCGAAACCCCTGATCGTTACCATGGCGCTGGACACACCACTGGCAATCGAATTTGACTACCGCTGGCAGCCCCAATCGGCCGAAGACTTGCCGCCGACGGTGGGCCAACTCGCGCAAGTGCCCTTCGGACGCAGGCAGGTCACTGGGCTGATCACTGCGATACCCGAGGTCAGCGATTACGCACCTGAAAAAATCCGAGACATCGCCGCCATCCGACACCAGCTGCCGCCCCTGTCTGCCCACTGGATTGCCTTGTCGCGCTTCGCCGCAGATTACTATCAGCGTCCCTTGGGGGAGGTCGTGCTGCCTAGTCTGCCGAAAAATCTGCGCGCTCTGAAAACCACCGCCCTCGATACCGCGTTAAAAAAAGTCGCCGCCTCACGCGCTGAACCAAATCCGGACACGACGCCGGCGCCGCCCCTCAACGCCGAACAGGCCGCTGCGGTACACGCAATTTCCGCGGGCAGCGCTTACAACGCGACACTGTTGTTCGGTGTGACGGGGAGCGGAAAGACCGAGGTCTATCTGCGCACTGCTGAAACCATACTGGCGCGTGAGCGTGAACAGAACCGGCCCGCACAGGTATTGATACTCGTGCCTGAAATCAATCTGACCCCACAGTTGGAAAACAGTGTCAAATCCCGATTCCCGCATTTACACGTTGTTTCACTCCACAGTCAGCTATCCGAAGGCGAGCGCACACGGAACTGGATCGCGGCTCACCTCGGACAAGCATCGATTGTGCTCGGTACCCGGCTTGCGGTGCTGGCGTCCCTGCCGCATCTGAAACTGATCGTCGTCGATGAAGAGCATGATCCCTCGTACAAGCAGCAGGAAGGATTACGATACTCCGCCAGGGATCTCGCGATATGGCGAGCGCGCGATTTGAATATCCCGGTGGTGCTGGGATCGGCCACGCCATCGATGGAGAGCTGGCAGCACGCGGAAAGCGGCCGGTATCAGAAACTGATGCTCACGCAGCGGGCTGCGGCGCAGGCAGTATTGCCGCGTGTCTCGCTGATCGATATGGAGCGAATCAAAGCCCAGGACGGCTTGGCGCCACCGTTGATTGCCGGGCTACGCGAACGACTCGCACGCGGAGAGCAATCATTGTTGTTCCTTAACCGTCGTGGTTATGCGCCCGTCGTTCATTGCGATGCCTGCGGGTGGATAAGCAACTGTCGGCGGTGCAGCGCCTTCATGGTCCTGCACAAACCGGAACGTCGTTTGCGCTGCCATCACTGCAGCCTCGAGCTTCGTATTCCCGCGTCGTGTCCGACGTGTGGCAATGTCGATTTACAACCCATGGGACGCGGCACCCAACGCATTGAAGAATACTTGCATGCCCTGTTTCCGGAAGCCCGTGTCTTGCGCATTGATGCCGACTCCACACGAAAAAAGGGCAGCGCAAAGGCCGCTTTTGACACCGTACATCGTGGTGAGGTCGACATCCTGCTGGGAACCCAAATGGTCGCCAAGGGGCACGATTTTCAACGACTCACGCTGGTGGGTGTAATCAATCCGGATACCGCGCTGTTCTCACACGACTATCGAGCCGGGGAGCGATTGTTTGCACAGCTGATGCAGGTTGCCGGCAGGGCGGGGCGAGCCGCTGCCAACGGCGAACTGTCGCCCAGTGAGGTGATGGTACAAACCCGGTATGCGCAGCATCCGCTGTATCGCGCATTGCTCACGCATGATTTCAAGGGATTTGCTGCGACGACACTTGAAGAGCGCCGCAGTGCCGGATTGCCCCCCTATGTTTTTCAGGCCCTGCTCAGAGCAGAAGCCAAAACGCTGGAATCGGCACTGGCTTTCTTACAGCAGGCCAAGGACATGCTGCCCCATCAAGACATTGTCATCAATGATCCCGTGCCGATGACGATGACTCGCGTTGCCGGTCTCGAGCGAGCGCAATTATTGTTGGAATCGCCTTCCCGCACCGCGCTGCAGAATTTTCTTAAAACCTGGGTTCAGGCACTCCGCAAACAAACGACGCGTCTGCGATGGACGCTTGAGGTTGACCCTGTTGATATCTGACGCTCCCCGGCGAAACCAGACCCGCAGCCATGTTCAGACACAGGTCGAGGCACGCGTCTCGGTGCACGCCCGATATTGAAGATGTCCTGTCGTTGAGGCAACGGATCGCGAAACGCGGGGATTACTGCAGCGGCGCATCCAGCTGGCCTTCATCGGCGAGCTGGCGAATCATGCGTATCGTATCGATATCGGACTCTTTATAAGCTTCGCGTCGGAATTCGTTATAAAACGATTCCTCATCGGACTCGGCGGACACCTGATGATCGTCATAGGCAAACCGAACGAACAGAGCGCCAGGTTGTGGTTCTTCGATGGTCATGATCAGATCAGAAGCCGGTATATCGTCCTGCTGAGGCACGTGATAGTGCACTTGTTGCAATGGCTGAAACCGGACTTCGTCAAGCACCTGCAGTTTTCCGAAATGCAGCGTACGCGAGAGCCCGTCAGCCGAGCGGGCGGTAATATCGCAGCTGTCCAGCCCGATCAGAAATAGTGTCGGCCGCTCTGCGCGAAACACCAGTCCCCGCCAGAGTTGGGCGCGGCTGAGCGGTGCAACCAGTGGATTGCCCGGCGTATTAATTTCGATCAGGTGCGTGAATTTCATCGGCGAGTCGTCATGAAGCGTCGCCACTTTATCATGCCCGTGCCCGGGAGTTTCGATACAATGGCGCGCTTGCCTCACTGCCTCGCGCGAACACCTTCATGCAGCACGGACTCAATACTCCCCAGCGTACCGCGGTCAACTATATCGATGGCCCCTGCCTCGTGTTGGCCGGTGCCGGGTCTGGCAAGACGCGGGTCATCACGCAGAAAATCGCTTACCTGATCGAGTCCTGCGGCTACGAACCCAAAAACATCGCTGCACTGACCTTTACCAACAAAGCTGCGTTGGAAATGCGCGAGCGAGTCGGCAAACTGCTGCATGAACCCGGACAAGCCAAGCAACTCACCGTCTCGACCTTTCACTCGCTCGGCGTGCATATGCTGCGTCGCGAGGCGCAGGCACTGGGACTCAAGGAACGTTTCTCGATCATGGACAGTGCCGACTGCTTCGCGATCGTGCAGGACTTGTCGGCCACCACCGACAAGGCCGTCATTCGACGCATTCAGCAATCCATGTCATTGTGGAAGAACGCTTTGCTCACACCGGAGCAGGCACTGGCGCAAGCAACCACAGAAGATGACGCTCAGGCTGCCCGGATCTACCGCAATTATGTCGCGACCCTGTCAAGCTATCAGGCAGTCGACTTTGATGATCTCATTCGTTTACCCGTCGAACTGTTTCGTCAGGATGAAGCAGCGCGCGATCGCTGGCAGCGCCGGCTGCGTTATCTGCTGCTGGATGAATATCAGGACACCAATACCTGTCAGTATGAACTGGTGAAATTGCTGGTGACCGGTCCTGGCAAGAAGCCGATGTTTACTGCCGTTGGCGACGATGATCAGGCCATCTACGCTTGGCGCGGAGCGACGATGGAGAATTTGCGCACGCTTCAGGAAGATTTTCCCGATCTGAAGCTGATCAAGCTCGAGCAAAATTATCGCTCGAGCACGCGCATCCTCCAGGCAGCCAATGCCGTCATTGCCAACAATCCCAAGCTCTTTGAAAAATCACTCTGGTCGGAACATGGTGCCGGTGATCCCGTCAAAGTGCTGGCAATGGAAGATGATGAAGCGGAAGCCGATCAGGTCGTCATCACGCTCTCGGCACACAAGTTCGAGCGCCGTGCCAAATTTTCGGATTACGCGATTCTCTATCGCGGTAATCACCAGTCGCGCGCGCTGGAAAAAGTCCTGCGTCGGGAACGTATTCCCTACGTCATGTCGGGTGGACAAAGCTTTTTTGATCGCGCCGAAATCAAGGACATCATCAGTTATCTGCGACTCATCGCGAATGCTGACGATGATCCGGCCTTCATCCGCGCTGTCACCACGCCGCGTCGCGGTATTGGTCAGGCGACACTCGAAGTGCTGGGTGAGTTTTCCCGTCAATGGCAATGCTCGCTGTTCGAAGCCGTTTTCAAGGGCGGTCTTGAGGCGCGTTTGAATGAACGCCAGCTTTTGCCATTGCGCGAATTCTGCGATTTCATCAATCAGCTCGAAGCGCGGGCAAGCCGTGTCGGTGCTGCCGGTACCGGCGAAAATGCCGGCGCGGTGCTCGACGACATGATGAAGGCCATCGACTATGAGGCTTACTTGTATGCGACCTTTGACGACAAACAGGCGCAGGAAAAATGGCAGAACGTACTCGATTTCACGGGCTGGCTGAAAGAAAAGGGCAATGGCGGCCGCGATGCCGATGGCCCTGAAAAGTCTCTGCTCGAGCTGACCCAGATGGTGGCGCTGATGAGTATGCTCGAAGGTCGTGATCAGGAGCCCGATGCCGTGCGCCTGTCCACGCTGCATGCGGCCAAGGGCCTGGAATTCGGCCATGTATTTATGGTCGGCGTCGAAGAAGGGATTCTCCCGCACAAAGGCGATCCCGATGCGCCGGCCGACATGCTGGCACAGCGGATCGAAGAAGAACGCCGTCTCATGTACGTTGGTATTACCCGAGCACAACGCAGCCTCACCCTCACCTGGTGCAAGAAGCGCAAGCGCGCGCGCGACAGCGTGCCTTGTGAGGCCTCGCGCTTCATTAAGGAAATGCGTTTGGACGAAGGTGATGCTGTTCCCTCGGATGACGAGATCCTGACGCCGCAGGATCGGCTCGCAGGGCTCAAAGCCTTGCTGCAAAAGCCCAAGGCGGCCTGAGCCATGCCCGATCGCGGCAAATCCGGCGATGGCTTTCGCAATCCCCACCATCTCCCTGTCAAAGTTTGTGCGCACTGTGCACGACCGTTTACCTGGCGTAAAAAATGGGCGGCCAGTTGGCCTGAGGTCCGGTATTGCTCTGACGCCTGCCGCAAGCTTGGCGGGCGGAAGGTCGGTGCCTCAGCCTGATGTGATCAGGCCCGTTTTGACCGGCTAAATAACCCGGTAAATCTATCGCTGAAAAGCCCGAGCTGGCGCAACAATCCGGCATCCGCCGTCTTTCTGCTGAAAATAACTATGTTAATATTTTCCTCAGAAAGGATGGCCACATGCTCTCTTCTGCTGAACAAACACATGATTACGCTGATGCAGCACAGAAAAGTACGGTGCTGACCAAGGCAGTCGCACGTGCGGCGGGCAATCTGGGCTTGCCTCGCAGTCTGCTGGCGCGTGTGCTTGGTGTCAGCCCGGCAACGGTGACCCGCATTTATGCGGGCGACTACCAGCTCGATCCGGGTCGCAAGGAATGGGAGTTTGGTTTGCTGCTTGTGCGCATGTTTCGCGCGCTTGACGCGCTGGTAGCGGATGAAACGGGCGCACGCGCCTGGTTGTCCAGCGAGAACCGCGCGCTGCAGGCGCGTCCGATCGACCTGATCGCTCAGACGGAAGGATTGGTGCGTGTCGTTCACTACCTGGACGCCTCTCGCGCTGCAGTCTAGCGCTCGCCGCTGGCAGGGCGCTGTCTGGCGCGTCGTTGACGCTCAGTACACGGCCGGCGCCATGAAGCTGGTGGATAGTCGGGAAGAGCAGGATATTCTGGATCGTCTGCTGCTCTCCCGCCAGCTGGCCTTGCCCGAGGTCTTTGGTCGCCTTCACCCACTGCTGGCGGCACCCTTTCGCACGCATCCCTTGCGCACGGGCTCGCGCTTTCGCGCAGCGACCGATCCGGGTGTTTTCTATGGCGCGCTCGCGGTCGATACAGCATGCGCTGAGCAAGGGTACTGGCGCTGGAAATTTCTCAGTGATGCCATTGATCTTGCCGAAATTGCGCCGGTGGCCCACACCGCTTTCAAGAGCGATATCACCACGCAAGCGATTGATTTGCGTGAGCGTTTGTTTGCGCGTGACATCGGGCAGTGGATGCACAAAACCAGTTATAGCGCGACGCAGGCCTTGGCGCGCAGTGCGCGCACCGCGAACCTCGGTGCGATTCGCTATGCCTCAGTGCGCGACCCTGCACAAGGTGAATGTCTTGCATTGCTTACACCCGCCGCATTCGCATCGCCGCAGCCGCACCCGGTGCGCGAAACCTGGTGGTTGCGCGTCAGACGCGACGAAGTGGTCTGGCGGTGTGAACAACGTTCGCTGGTATTCTCTGCAGAACCCTGGCAATCCAACCAATGAAAGTATGACGATGGAATTGAATGAACGACTGGAAAACCTTGAAATCAGGCTGGCCAGTCAGGACGATCTGCTCGACGCACTAAACCAGACGGTTTATCGTCAGCAGAAAAAAATCGATGAGCTCGATGCGCTGTGCGCCGCACTCGCCCGACGCATCACCGAAATACCCACACAGGCAAGCGGCGCACTGCCGCACGAAAAGCCGCCGCATTACTGAGGAAGGCTACGCTGGCTCGCTACAAAATATGGATTTATCCGCCGTTTACCCCATCATGAACGAAAAAATTCTCGCCTCATTACGCACCGAACTCAATGAGCAAACAGCCCAAATGCACTGGAGCGAGCTGCAGCGCTATTTTGCAGGCGGTACCTTGATCAGTGTCGCGCCCGAACTTGATCTGATCGATGCCGGTGCGCGCATCGCAGCCGATGACAAGGTCAGTGTGCAGGACTAGATGAATGCCGGACTCCTGCATCGGGTCAGCGATGCACAGGCCATGCAATGGCTGACCCAGGATGCACTGCTGTGGACGGTCGTCGTCAAACCCTGGATTCTGGTTCAGCACGAACGACGCTCACCGCCGGCGTCGGCGCAATGATGTACCACTACCTGTTACGAGATACGCGATGAGCCTCAGCTGGTTCTTTACCAATCTGTTGGCCGCATTGGTATTGCCGCCACTGTCGCTGATTGTGCTGGGTTTGCTGGGCTGGCGATTGGCTAAGCGTTTCCGCTTGGCGGGACAGGCCATCGTTTTTCTCGCCGTCTTGCTGCTGCTGGCCTTGTCCACGGGTGCCGGCTCACGCCTGCTGGTCGCGCCACTGGAAAACCGGTCTCTGCCGGTACCCGATCCTGCGATGGTCGATGCGCAGGCTATCGTGATTCTTGGTGGCGGTCGCTTGTTCGCAGCACCCGAAGATGGCAATCGCGATCAGCCCGGAGCGCAGACACTGGCGAGGCTGCGACATGGCGCACGGGTGTATCGCGTCACACGTTTGCCCGTGCTGGTCAGTGGCGGCGCGCCTGACAGAGGGGGCGAAAGCGAAGCGGCAGTGATGGCGCGATCCCTGCGCGAAGATTTTCAGATCCCGGTGCGCTGGGTTGAGGACACCTCCGAAAATACCGCACAAAATGCACTGCATGCGGCGACGCAATTACGAGAAGCGGGTGTCCAGCGCGTGTTGCTGGTCACAGACGCAATGCACATGCCGCGCGCGATGCAAATGTTTTCAGCAACGGGTCTGATCGTGATTGCCGCACCGACTGATTTTGTGTCCAGAAAGACGTTGTCGGTGGAGGATGTCATTCCGAACCCCAGATTTTTGAGGCACAGCCACTACGCATTGCACGAGTGGATAGGCATGCTTTGGTACAAGCTCAGATACCACTAAAGAGTTTACCTGGCGGGTTTTGTCAGCGCCTGCCGCAGGCAAGCCGGGCACGATGTTTTCAACGATCGGCTCTACCCATAAAAAATCCCGGCAGGTGAATCACGAGCCGGGATTTTGTTGAACGAAGCTGCGCGGTTATTTCGCTTTGGCTTCCGGTTCCTTGAGCTTTCCGCCGCTGGCATTGGCCATGTGCACCACCGCGCGCGCCACTTCCAGATCATCCAGGTCTGGGTTGCCGCCTTTGGCAGGCATGCCGCGTATGCCCTTGATTGCATGCGATACCAGCGTGTCGTAACCCTGCGCGATACGCTTGGACCACGCACCGCTATCGCCGGTTTTCGGTGCGCCCGCAGCGCCACTGCCGTGGCAGGCGACACAGGCGGCATTGTAGACTTCGGCACCGGCCTTCAGCTGACGTGGCGCACTTGCATCGATCAGTGTGTAACCTTCGTCGGCAACCGGCTTGAGCCGTGCCGCAACCGCTTCAGCCGATTGCGCATCGGAACCCGCACCCGTTTTTGGCGCACTGCCCACATAGATCACCAGTAATACGATGACAATAATCGGGATAGCAAAACCCGCAATGATGGCCGCAATCAATTGATTGGGTGTTTTGATCAGGGATTCGTGCTCGTGATGCGCGTCGCTCATGATGTCCTCAAAATATAGGGGGCCTGTTTGGGTAGTGCCTCTGGAATTAGCGGCTGCCCGGCCATACCGACTGTAAATGACAAGCCGCAGATTATAGACGAAGCGCCACAGTTTGGCCCCGAGCGGCCTGCCGCTTCGTGGACTGCCCGACCGAAACCCGGTATCCTTCCCGATCTTCTGAAGTGCCCAGACCGCGCGGCTGTAGCTCAGTGGATAGAGTATTGGCCTCCGAAGCCAAGGGTCGCTGGTTCGATTCCAGCCAGCCGCGCCAGCCTTTTTCGCAAAACCTCAGCACTGGGAGCCCCTTGGCGTGATCTTGAATGCCGCGCCATCGAAACGCTTTGGCTCACCGCTTGTCTCGTCCTCGATCAACGCCGTACGGATGGCTTCTATCTCCGCGTTGTGCTCTTGTTCAGGTCGTGGAGGTGTTCGCTGTCTTGTTGTTCCGTCAGGGTTTTGTCCCAGCCCGCATCAGCCTGAAACGAAAAGGCTGGGCCGTGTCGCTGGTATCGACATCGATCAGCACCGCATCGGCCCTGTAGTCTCCCGGAACGACCACGCGCAGTAGCTGAGTCAGTGGCTTGCCTTGGGCATCCTTCAAGGGTTTGTCGGTCACATATTGGTGCGTATCGCCCTGAATCAGCAATACAGGCTTCCCCAACGCAGCGACCTCTTCCGCCAGCGCTGCGTTCCAGCGCACGAATCCGGAGCCCTTGCGGGGCTCGCCGAAAAAAGTGTCTGCCTGCATCGCCAATATCACTGCCGCGGCTTTGTTCGTTTTTGCCTCTGCAAATGTCTCCCGAAGCCACGCTATATTCGCGTGTTCGCGTTCGGCAAACTCAATCGAAGAGGGCAGGCCGGGCTGGAGGTTGTTGTTCGAGCCTACCAAATGCAGTGTTGCGAACAGTACCCTGCTTTGAGACCAGCGACGATTTTCGGGAAAGGATGCAAATGATTTTTGGGTCGATTGCATTTGCAGCGTCAGTCGCTGCTTACCGAGACTTTCAGGCGACGAAAAAAACAGCTGCCGGATTTTTGCGAGTCGCTCCAGCGGATCGTACTGACCATTGCTGATGCGATGACAGTCGGTCCATTCATTGTCGCCGGGGGTGTAAATCAGCGGACGCTCGAACTGCTCGAACAACTGGTGCACCTGAACAAAGGTTTCATCCGAGCAGAGCGTGCTGCCCGATTTGATATCGCCCACGTGAATGGTGAATGCCGGTGATTGACGATTAATCTGCTGAATCAGCGCGGCGAAATCTTCATGAGGTCCGTAGGGCACATCGCCGATGGCCGCGAAGGTAAATGACTGTGCCTGCACGGCGACCACCAGCAACAATGCGCTGGCGCCGACGAGCGCACGAACGGATCTGTAAACCGACATCAGCGAGCCCCAGGTGGTGTCTGGCATCGGGGTGATGCCGTGACGGCCAACTGATTCTATCGGAGTTTCAGAACTGATAGCCCACCATGAAGCAGGGGAGGCTCGTTAAGCCTTCGTGCTCAGAGGAAGAAAAGGATTTGCCTGACGCCGCTTGCTTCTCATCAGGTCCGCCAGACGAACCAGATAATTGCGGCATTGAACATAGTCCCCTGGCATCACGACCAGGCAGTCCAGCCTTGCCCGTGCGAAGTCCGTATCGCCAACGATAGCGACGGACCAGGCGATATAGCGGTGGAGCAGCGCTTCAACCCGAGGCCAGTTCGTGGCTTGTGTCTTCCACGCTGTGTGACTTAGTTTCAGCAAGTTGTCCAGCGGGGCCGGATCCCGATAAGGCAATTGATCCAGCGTGCGAAACAGCGTCGGCGCTTGCTGACGGTTGCTGTCGACAAGACTGTCGATATCGGCGAGATGCAATCGGCAGGCGATTTCAGTTTTTGCGTTCTGGCAGTTATCGCGAATACTCGCAAACACTTTTGAAATCGGGTACAGCGAAAAATGATCGGGCAGATATCGTCCGATCACATCGTGTATCCAGTCCCAGTGTGACGATAGCGCGGACTGCAATGTGGTGGCGTCCTGCCGGGCGAGCGCATCAAGTGTCGCCGTGCCTTTAAAAGGCAATTGCGCAGGTCGTAACAGTACGGGCAAGGGCGTATTGGCCGGGGCCGGTGCAGCACGTTTCTGTTTCATCAGGAACGACAGAAAATCAAGGTACAAACGACAGGCAGCAGGCTCACGCTGTTGCGTACAGCGCTGACGAATGGTCCTGAACAACAAGGACGAGGGCGTGATCTGCACACCAGAAGGCATGTAACTCTCCAGCGTACGTAAGGTACGCGGCCAGTCGCGATGCAGGATTGTGTTGAACGACATGTCATCACGTACCAGCAAAACATCCAGCGGGCGCGGGTCCCGATACGGTAACTCGGCCAACGAGAGGTTTTGTGCTGCTAGGGGTGAAAAGTGAATCCCTGTGAGACAAAGTAACGAGGCCAGCACCCATCGTCGAATAAGCCAATGCATTTTATGATTCACTCAAGCAGGCGAATTCGTCATCTTCTCCTGCGTGCGCCAGCCAAGTATTGACAAGCGCTAAGCGCCTGAAGCGCCTTCTCGCGTCACCAGATTCGGATACAGCTCATCGATAATCGCAGCACCATGCTCCAGCACAAAATACCGAAACGCTTCAGCAGAAGGCGAGGGATTGCCACGGTTCAGTGCCACGACATGCCAGGCGCGCGAGATAGGTGTGTCATCAATGTCGAGAATCGCAATTTTGCCGTAGGTTTTTTCCAGACCCACGGTATGCAGTGATACAAAGGAAATACCGAGATTCGCCATCACCGCCTGCTTGATACTTTCAGTCGACGACATTTCCATCGACACGCGCGGCGTCAGGCCTCGGTCATGTAAAAAACGTTCCATGATGACGCGCGTACCGGAGCCTTGTTCGCGTGAAATCAGCTCAACCTGGTTCAGCGCTGCCGCAGAAATGCTTTGCTGGTTCGCCAGCGGATGCTCCGGGCTGGCGATGAAGGCATGCGGATGCGGCGCGAAGGCTTCGATCCGCGTATCTAGATCCGCCGGTGTACGACCCATGATCGCAACATCGATATCGCCATCGCGCAGCATCTCGACCATCTGATCGCGGTTGCGCACCTCGATCTTGATTTGCAAGCCAAAGTGTTCTTCGCGAAAGCGCGAGAGGAGCTGCGGCACAAAATATTTTGCAGTGCTCACCAGGCCTATTTTCAGCGTACCGCCCTGCGTGCCCCGCAGCTTCGAGAGCATCACTTCTGCTTCGCGCAGGTTCAGCGCGACCCGCTTGGCATAGACCAGAAAATACTCGCCCGCCGTCGTCAGCTCCACCCGCCGGCCCACTCGGGAGAACAAGGCCACGCCGAGATCGCCCTCAAGTTCTTTAATTTGCATCGAAATCGCCGGCGCGGTCAGATTTAAATCGGTTGCCGCCTTGCTAAAACTGGCGTGTCGTGCCGCACTCAAAAAAATGCGTAATTGGCGCATGCTCAGGTTTCTGAGCAGTTTCAGACTTTTCATAAGGAAAATAGATAAGAATATCTGATGGGTTGGCAAATCATAGGTGAATATACCTTAACAGATGAAAACTATACATTCCAGTCACCGCTTGCTCTAATGCGTTCATTCTTGACCGACATTGTTCATTGTTGCCCGGACAAGGATAAAAACAACGTGCCGGCATGCGTCCCGCCCCCCGGGCGCTTAACAGGAGACTGCAATGAACAAACCCGTCGAAGGCCGCATCACCGACATGAAAGAGCGCTACAAGGGTGGCGTTCTGAAGTACGCACAAATGGGCTACTGGCGCCCGGACTATGAACCCAAAGAAACCGACATGATCTGCGTCTTCCGCATCACACCCCAGGAGGGTGTGGATGCTGTCGAGGCCGCCGCCGCAGTCGCCGGTGAATCATCCACCGCCACTTGGACCGTGGTGTGGACCGATTTGCTGACCGCGCACGAAAACTATCAGGCCAAGGCCTACCGTGTCGATCCGGTTCCCGGCACCGGTCCCGGTACCGATAAAGAGCAGCAGTACTTCGCCTACATCGCCTACGACATCATTTTGTTTGAGGAGGGCTCGATTGCCAACGTCACTGCATCGCTGATCGGTAACGTGTTTTCGTTCAAGCCGCTCAAAGCAGGCCGGCTGGAAGACATCCGTGTGCCCGTCGCCTACGTGAAAACATTCAAGGGACCGCCGACCGGCATCATTGTCGAGCGCGAGCGTCTGGACAAATTTGGTCGTCCTCTGCTGGGCGCGACGATGAAGCCCAAGCTCGGGCTCTCCGGAAAAAACTATGGTCGTGTGGTCTACGAAGGCCTGACCGGTGGACTGGATTTCACCAAGGACGACGAGAACATCAATAGCCAGCCTTTCATGCACTGGCGCGATCGCTTCCTGTTCTGCATGGAAGCCGTCAATAAAGCCCAGGCCAATAGCGGCGAAATCAAGGGACACTACCTGAATGTCACCGCAGCGGACATGGAAGAAATGTATCGCCGTGCTGAATTTGCCAAGTCGCTCGGCTCGAACATCATCATGATCGATCTGATCGTTGGCTGGACTGCGATCCAGTCGATGTCAAACTGGTCGCGTCAGAACGACATGATCTTGCACATGCACCGCGCCGGTCACGGCACCTATACGCGCCAGAAGAATCATGGCGTCTCATTCCGTGTGATGGCGAAGTGGCTGCGTCTGGCCGGTGTTGATCACCTTCATGCGGGCACTGCGGTAGGCAAACTCGAAGGCGACCCGATGACGGTCCAAGGCTATTACAACGTTTGCCGCGAAACCTATAACAAACAAGATCTCTCGCGAGGCCTCTTTTTCGATCAGGACTGGTGCGACATGAAGAAGGTCATGCCGGTTGCTTCCGGTGGTATCCACGTCGGCCAGATGCATCAACTCATTGATCTGTTCGGCGATGACGTGGTGCTGCAATTCGGCGGCGGCACGATAGGTCACCCTGCAGGTATTCAGGCGGGTGCGATTGCCAACCGCGTGGGCCTCGAAGTCATGATCAAGGCGCGTAACGAAGGCAAGGACATCATCAATGAAGGTCCGACCATTCTGAAGAACGCTGCCAAGAGCTGCAAGCCGCTCGAGCAGGCCCTGGAGACATGGAAAGACGTGTCCTTCAACTACACCTCGACCGATACACCGGACTTCGTCGCGACACCGACCGCGTCGTAAATCAGAGACCTCACAAGGAGCATTATCATGCGCATCACACAAGGACAATTTTCCTTCCTGCCTGATCTGACCGACGACGAGATCCGCGCACAAATTGATTACGCCATCGGCAAGGGCTGGGCCGTGTCGGTCGAATGGACAGACGACCCGCATCCGCGCAACTGCTACTGGCACATGTGGGGCATTCCAATGTTCCAGATCAAAGACGGTGCAGCGGCGCTGTATGAAGTCAACGCCTGTCGCAAAGCCAATCCCGATACGTATATCAAGGTCAATGCCTTCGACAGCACGCGCGGTGTCGAATCCATGGTCATGAGCTTCATGGTCCATCGACCCAAACACGAACCGGGTTTTGCCTTGCAGCGTACCGAAGAAGCAGGCCGCGTCATCCGCTACACGACGATCAGCTACGCCACTCAGCGTCCCAGTGGCGAGCGCTATTCCACTTAACCTCGGTTTAAGAACGGAGACTGACCATGAATGCGCCCGCCTCGCCCGTCTCGATCGATCTGCAGCAAATCCTGCGTGACGCCGATATTCAGCCCGTCATCAATCAGCTCGAAAACGAACTGATCGGACTGGCGCCGGTGAAGGCGCGCATTCGGGAAATTGCCGCCTTTCTCGTCGTCTCGCGCGCGCGCGCGGCGATGGGTCTGGAGGCAGCCACGCCCAGCCTGCACATGTGTTTTACCGGGAATCCCGGCACCGGCAAAACGACCGTCGCTCTGCGCATGGCCGAAATCCTGCATCGGCTGGGCTATGTTCGCAAAGGCCATGTCATCTCTGTCACTCGCGATGATCTGGTGGGCCAGTACATCGGCCATACCGCGCCCAAGACCAAAGAAATTCTGAAAAAAGCCATGGGCGGCGTGCTCTTTATCGACGAGGCCTATTATCTTTACCGACCAGAGAATGAGCGGGATTACGGACAGGAAGCCATCGAGATCCTGTTGCAGGTCATGGAAAATCATCGCGACGATCTGGTCGTGATCCTCGCCGGCTACAAGGACAGGATGGATACCTTCTTCCAGTCCAACCCCGGCATGTCCTCCCGCATCGCTCATCACATTGAGTTCCCCGACTACGGTGAGCCCGAGCTGTTGCAAATCGCCGGAAAAATGGCCAGCGCGATGAATTACCGTCTTGATGACGAAGCAACCACCGCCATCGATGAATACATTCATCTGCGCCGGCAGCAACCGCATTTCGCAAATGCACGTTCGATCCGTAACGCACTCGACCGTGCACGGCTGCGTCAGGCCAATCGTTTGTTTCAGCTGGCGACCGAAGGCTCGGTCAAGGTCACGGCCGATGATCTCTCGACCATCAGTGCTGCAGATATTCGCGCTTCCCGAGTCTTTACGGGCGGCCTGGCGGAAAAAAAATAAACAGGAGCCAGCATGCATCAAGGCCGCACCACCTTATCGAAATTCCTGATCCAGCAACTCAAAGGCACGTCAGAGCAAAGTGATCTGGCCGCTCTGCTGGTTGATATCGCTGCCGCGGTCAAAGCGATCTCGGCGATGACAGCCAAAGGCGAGCTGGGCGGCGTTCTCGGTAGCCTGGACAGCACCAATGTGCAGGGCGAAACGCAAAAACGACTCGATGTCTTGTCCGATCAGGCTTTCATCAACACCTTCTCGATGGGTGGTCTGGTCGCGGGTCTGGCCTCCGAAGAAAATGATGATCCGATCAGCATTGATGCGGGCGAGGGCAGCGGACGCTTTCTCGCCGTGTTCGATCCGCTCGATGGCTCGTCCAACATCGATGTGAACGTCTCGGTGGGTTCTATCTTTTCCGTACTGCGTGCGCCCGAAGGCCGCGCCCCTGTCGTCCAGGATTATCTGCGTCCCGGTAACCATCAGCTGGCCGCCGGCTACGCAATCTATGGCCCGTCCACCATGTTCGTGCTCACCGTCGGCAAAGGCACGCATGGCTTCACGCTGGATCGCGAGGTCGGTAACTTCATTCTCACGCATCCGAATATGCAGATACCCGAAGAGACCAGCGAATTCGCGATCAATGCGAGTAATGAACGTTTTTGGGAGCCGCCGGTTCAGCGCTATGTGGCCGAATGCAAGAACGGCCGCACCGATGTGCGCGAGCGCGATTTCAACATGCGCTGGATTGCCAGCATGGTGGCTGACATCCATCGCATTCTCATGCGTGGCGGTGTTTTCATGTACCCGCGCGATACCAAGGATCCCTCCAAGCCCGGCCGACTGCGTCTGATGTACGAAGCCAATCCCATGAGCTTTGTGGTGGAGCAGGCTGGCGGCATCGGTTCAACGGGACGTACGCGCATCATGGAAATCGAACCCGAACAAATTCACCAGCGTGTGCCCGTCATTATCGGATCACGCAAGGAAGTCGAGCGCCTCGAGCGCTATCACCAGGAATATGACAGTGGTGCAGATGAAAAATACAGCTCACCGCTTTTTCAGGAGCGCTCGCTTTATGCGAGCTGATCTGGCCACCGATATGTGAACTGATATACGCACTATTGCCACATGCTCACTGCGCTGATGCACACTTTATTTTCAGGAGACCTCTGTGTCGGTTAAACATCCTATCGTCGCGATTACCGGATCATCGGGCGCCGGCACGACCACGGTCATGCAAAGCTTTCAGCACATCTTCCGGCGCGAAAAAATCAAGGCGCAGATTCTGGAAGGTGATTCCATGCACCGATTCAATCGCATGGAAATGCGCGAAGAAATGAAAAAGCAGCAGGCTGCGGGCAATACCTCGTTCAGCCATTTCACGCCGGAAGCCAATATTCTGGGCGAACTTGCCGAGACCTTCAAAAAATTCGGCGAGACCGGGACAGGTCAAGTTCGCAAATATATTCACGACGACATCGAAGCTGCACAGCTTAATCAGCAGCCTGGCACCTTCACGCCCTGGAAAGATATGGAGGCCGGCGCCGAACTCTTGTTTTACGAGGGTTTGCACGGCGGCTACGTTGGCGAGGATGCGGATGTCGCAAAGCATGTCGACTTGCTGGTCGGCGTGGTACCCATCATTAATCTCGAGTGGATACAGAAGCTGCATCGCGATCAGAAAACGCGTGGCTATTCACAGGAGGCCGTACTCGACACGATACTGCGCCGTATGCCGGATTACACCCGCCATATCTGCCCGCAGTTTTCGCGCACCCATGTCAATTTTCAGCGTGTCCCAACGGTGGATACCTCCAATCCCTTCATCGCCAATGACATCCCGAGCGCCGATGAAAGCATGGTCGTGATTCGCTTTGCCAATCCCAAAGGTATTGATTTTCCTTATCTGCTCTCGATGATCGAGCGTTCCTGGATGACGCGCCCGAACACCTTCGTGATACCCGGCGGGAAAATGGGACTGGCCATGCAATTGATTTTTACACCGATGATTTTGCGTTTGATGGACAGGAAGCGTCGTTTGTAAAAACGTTCAGCCGGCACTGGCACAGCGCAGATCGGGTGTGCGCCAGCAGGTAGACGCAACACGCCAAGTGCGACGCAGTTCGCGATAGCAGACTGCCCGGTGTTTTCGTTGCCCGTCATCCGACGCTCTCCCGTTACCGCAGCACCCGAAGCCGCCATAAAAATCGTCTTATAAGGCCCCATCATGAAATCCACCCAAGCCAGCGCCAGAGAACTTGCCAACGCCGTTCGCTTCCTTGCGATTGATGCGGTCAATAAAGCCAAATCCGGACATCCGGGCGCGCCGATGGGGATGGCCGACATCGCCGAAGTTTTGTGGCGACGTCATCTGCGACACAACCCGACGCATCCTCACTGGGCCAATCGTGATCGTTTCGTACTCTCGAATGGTCACGGCTCGATGCTGATTTATGCGCTGTTGCATCTGACCGGATATGCGTTGAGCGTCGACGATCTCAAACAATTTCGCCAGCTGCACAGTAAAACGCCGGGTCATCCGGAAGTCGATATCACCCCCGGTGTCGAAACTACCACCGGGCCGCTCGGACAGGGACTCGCGAATGCCGTGGGCATGGCGCTGGCCGAAAAAATTCTCGCCCGTCGTTTCAACCGCAGTGGCCACAACATTGTTGACCACCGCACCTGGGTGTTTCTCGGTGACGGGTGCCTGATGGAGGGCGTCAGCCATGAAGCCTGTTCGCTGGCCGGCGTCTGGGGACTCGACAAGCTGGTGTGCTTCTATGACGACAACGGCATTTCGATTGATGGTCATGTCGGGGGTTGGTTCCGCGACGACACGGCAGCGCGCTTTCGCGCTTATGGCTGGCATGTGATTGGCCCGATTGACGGCCATGACGCTGCGGCCATAGAGCAGTCCACGCTGGAAGCCAAACAGGTCATCGGCAAGCCGACCCTGATTATCTGTCGTACCCACATAGGCTGGGGTTCACCGAACATGGTCGGCACGCACGACGTGCATGGTGCGCCGCTCGGTGACAAGGAAACCGAGGCCACACGCGCCGCACTGAACTGGCCGCACCCGCCGTTCGAGATACCGGAAACACTGCGTAGCGCATGGGATGCACAGGCTACCGGCATTGCACTCGAAGCGAAATGGCAGCATGACTTCGCCGCGTATGCCAAAGCCCATCCGGAACTGGCCGCGGAATTTTTGCGCGTAAGCCAGCGCGAACTACCCGTTGACTGGCCTGAGCTGAAACAGTCGCTCTACCAGCTTGCTGCCGGCATTTCTGCACCAACGGCCAGCCGCAAATCCAGTCAGCAAATGCTCGATCTGCTGGTCGCCGGCATGCCGGAACTGC
Source organism: Burkholderiaceae bacterium (assembly GCA_044353075.1). GTDB lineage: Bacteria > Pseudomonadota > Gammaproteobacteria > Burkholderiales > Burkholderiaceae_D > Pernthalerella. The sequence goes on along the minus strand of JBILCO010000003.1, from coordinate 6,727 downwards.
TGGGTGGCTCGGCCGATCTCACCGGTTCCAATCTCACGGCAGGCAAGACCAGTCGCGCCTGGCATGACCATCAGGACGGTGATGCGAATTACCTGTCGTACGGCGTGCGCGAATTTGGCATGGCCGCGATCATGAATGGCGTTGTACTGCATGGCGGCCTGGTCCCCTATGGCGGCACCTTCGCGGTATTTTCAGATTACGCGCGCAATGGCATGCGCATGAGCGCGCTGATGAGGCAGCGCGTTATTTATGTGCTCACGCATGATTCCATTGGTCTGGGCGAAGACGGCCCGACACATCAGCCGATCGAGCATGCTGCCAGCCTGCGACTGATTCCCGGCCTCGATGTGTGGCGACCCTGCGATGGCATGGAAACCGCCGTCGCCTGGACCAGTGCCCTCGAACGTCATGACGGGCCATCAGCGCTGATGCTCTCGCGCCAGAACCTGCCGCAAGTCACCGGTGCGATTGACCCGACGACGATTGCAAGGGGCGGCTACGTGCTCTCGGATTGCGAAGGCGCACCCGAAGCGGTGCTGATTGCCACGGGCTCCGAAGTCATGCTCGCGCTGGCGGCGCAGCAAACGCTCAAAGCGCAGGGTCGCCATGTGCGGGTGGTCTCGATGCCATGCACGGCGCGTTTTGATGCGCAATCCGTCGGCCACCAGCAGCAAGTTTTGCCCGAGGGCGTGCGTCGTATCGCCATCGAAGCCGGTCATCCGGACTACTGGCGCAAATATGTCGGCTTGTCGGGTGCGGTCATTGGTGTTGCGCGTTTTGGCGAATCGGCGCCCGCCGCACAGGTGTACGACATCCTGGGTATCACCAGCGCGCAAATTGTTGCCGCTGTCTGAGGAGAAAAAATGGCACTCGTTATGTATGACCTGGATGGCACCTTGCTCGATACTGCCAGTGAAATCCGCGAGGCCGTCAATCTGACCCTCGCCGAATTCAATCATGGCAGCGTCAGCGAAGAACAGGTGCGCAGCTGGATCGGGCACGGTACGGGCTGGCTGATGAAAACTGCCTGGCAGCACACCGAAGGTCGGGATGTCGAGCCGTGGGATGACGTAATGGCGCGTTTCATTCATCACTACGAAGCGACAGCGGGTACGACCAGCACGGCTTTCCCGCACGTACTTGAGACGCTCGGCAAAGCGCGCGACTATGGTGTCAAGCAAGCCATCGTCACGAACAAGGAACGTCGTTTTACCGATCGCGTGCTCGAAAAGCACGGCTTGCTGGATGCCTTCGAGCTGATTATTTGCGGTGACACGCTGGCCGTGAAAAAACCCAATCCTGCTGTGATTAACCATTGCCTGTCGATCCTGGGTGCGACGCCAGGCGAATCGCTGTTTGTCGGTGATTCGGAAATTGATGTGGCGACAGCCAAAGCGGCCGGTGTCGTTTGCTGGGCTGTGCCCTACGGTTACAACATGGGCCGCCCGATTGCCGACGCCAACCCGGACCGCATCGTGCCCGACATTCGTGACGTGCCGAATTATTTCCGGCATCTCTGATCGCCGACTTGACATTCCGACCTGACGCAGAACCTGCGCACTAAAAAAATATCTTCAGAGGACATACCATGGCACTCATCTCCTTGCGTCAGCTGCTCGACCATGCCGCTGAACACCACTATGGCCTGCCAGCGTTCAACGTCAACAACATGGAGCAGATCCACGCGATCATGCAAGCCGCTGCCGAGTGCGACAGCCCGGTCATTCTTCAGGCCTCTGCCGGTGCGCGTAAATACGCGGGTGAGCCTTTTCTGCGCAAGCTGGTTGAAGCCGCACTTGAGCAGTATCCCGATATCCCGGTTTGCATGCATCAGGATCATGGCGCATCACCCGCCGTCTGTCAGGGCTCGATACGCAGCGGTTTCTCCAGTGTGATGATGGATGGCTCGCTGAAAGAAGATGCCAAAACACCGGCGGACTATGACTACAACGTGAACGTCACGCGACGCGTGGTGGAAATGGCGCATGCCGTCGGTGTTTCTGTTGAAGGCGAATTGGGTTGTCTGGGCTCACTGGAAACCGGGCAGGCCGGCGAGGAAGATGGCGTCGGTGCCGAAGGCACGCTCGATCACTCGCAACTGCTGACCGATCCGGACGAAGCCGCCCAGTTTGTTGCGGCCACTGACGTCGATGCGCTGGCGATTGCGATTGGCACCAGTCATGGTGCCTACAAATTCAGTCGTCCGCCGACCGGCGATATTCTGGCCATTGATCGTATCAAGGCGATCAACCAGCGCATTCCGAACACTCACCTCGTCATGCACGGTTCATCGAGCGTACCGCAGGAATATCTGGCCATGATTCGTCAGTACGGCGGCGACATCAAGGAAACCTATGGCGTGCCGGTATCGGAAATCGTCGAAGGCATCCGGCACGGTGTGCGCAAGGTCAATATCGACACCGACATTCGTCTGGCGATGACGGCGGCGATGCGCAAGGCCATGGCGGACAAGCCCGATGAATTCGATCCGCGTGCTTTCCTCAAGGCGGCGACTGCTGCAGCGAAGTCCGTTGTACGCGATCGTTTCGAAGCCTTTGGCTCCGCTGGCAAAGCATCCAAAATCAAACCGATGACCATGGACCAGATGGCCGGCCTGTACCAAAAAGGCGCGTTGCGCGCGCAGGTGCATTGAGCATGATACGGCCCGGTCAGCACCGCTGCGTGCTGTTTGATGTCGATGGCACCATTGCCGAGACCGAAGGACAGGCACATTTGCCGGCCTTCAATCAGGCGATGGAAGAGGCCGGACTAGGCTGGCGCTGGACCTCGGCCGACTACAAGCGACTGCTGAAAACCACCGGCGGCTTCGAGCGTCTGATGCGCTTTGCTGCCGAGAGTGGCCATGATGCAGAGGCTCTGCGTGAACAGCTCGCGCAGGTTCATAAAAACAAGAACCGTCATTTCGCCGCCATCATGGCCGCAGGCGCTGTCGCACCGCGTGCCGGTTTTCGGGAGCTGGTGATGGCTCTGGTACGCCAGAACATCGGCTGGGGTGTGGTCACCACCACCAGCCGCGGCAACTGGGAAGCCTTGTGGACCTATTCACTGGCGCCACTCGGCTTGCCCGCGCCGGAGGTGATTGTGTGCGGCGAAGATGTCGCTGCCAAAAAGCCCGACCCTGAAGCCTACCTGCTTGCAATCAAGCGTCTGGGTATGACGGCCAGTGATTGTTGTGCGATTGAAGATTCGCGCAACGGTTTGTTGGCTGCCCGCGCCGCCGGCCTTGAAGTTGCCATCGTGCGTAGTGAATTTTTTGCCGATGAGCGCTTTAAAGAGGCGGCACGGGTTGTTGATGAGCTTTATTTTCTTCAGCAAGACAATCTATAAAAGCTCATCCGTTGAATTTCCTCGGGGGCTTGTAAGTTGGGAAAAATGGGGCTCAAATTCCTTGAACTTATTTGACAACGATGGCGGCAAGTCGATTCCCAAGAACATTGGTGCCAAAGCGGGTAATTCGTCAAGGTCATCACCGTACACGTTGCTTAAAACGATGCCAAGGGCATGTGCGATCGCATCCGAGCTGCCATGATCATTATGTTGAAGCGCTAGCGTGGTCAGCGTCGAGTCTGTCATTGCGCGATCGGCAAAATCCGATGGAATAGCGGCTTCGATGATCGAGATAACCCCCTCGTGTGTCAGTTGGTTACTTTGCAAACTCAAATGTCGCAGGCAGCAGTTACTTCGTAGCGCCAAATCTATAAAGTATGCGGCATCGTCAGTAAAGCCAGTGTTGTCCAGAAAGAGCCGAGACACGGGTCCTAGCTCGTCGAAAAGTCGCATCAGACCTAGGTGAGAGTCCTTGCGAGTACATATCGGATTATTTCCGAGGTCAAGGGAGTAGATCACAGGATGTTCTTCCATCAAACGAACCAGTTCTAAAACTTCAACGGGCCCCAGGTTGTTTGAAGAGACATCAAGAATTACCGGACAAGTCAAAGGGATTTCGCGAAGTATATCCAGCAACTGATTGCTAAAGAGCTCTGGACCAATACCGCTGGCGCAGAGTCGAATAGGTTTGTTTAGCGTATCGCTTGAAAGAGGGGGCGCATCCTCGCTGTCAGCAAGAAATTCCTCATCGCTATTAGCAAGGAATTCCTCGGCAGTTGTTTTTGTGGTTGTAATGACGGGTTTGGCAGTAAAAAACCTCATCGGATTGACCAGCGCGCCATGAGACATGGCGGACGAAAAATCGAATCCCAAGCCGGCGTAATCTAGTGCGTTGAATTCGTCAGCCGCAAAATCTTCGCCGCCATTCAAAATCAGATCTGCAATGACGTCCTGACTTTTCTTGAAATCAGGCGCCAATATTTTTATATTGCCGAACAGATTTTTGCCATTTTCTTTCCAAAGTGCAGTTCTGTCGTCAAGGGAGAGTGAGGGCTCATAGGCCTTGAATTCGCAGGGCGTTGATTTTTTAGTCTTTGGGATATGGCTTGATTTATCTGAAAATTTCTCTTTCACGTTTTTCCAAGTTTTTTTAATTTTTCCTCTCAGGCTGCGTCCAGTTTTAGAACTCTTTTCAGCTCCCGTGGGTGGCGTATCAGATTCTGTATCGCTTGAGCTTTCAACAGACTGCACACGAGGTTTCTTTTTGGAACTCACTGATTCTTCGTCATACTTTTCCCCAGATTTTCCCTCTGAATCGCTGGAGCTTCTAACTATCGTGTCTGAGGACATTGAATTACTTGAGATTCTTTGAATATATCTTTGTGACATGTTGATTCCTGAGAAAGGTAAGTGTTAATTGCGATAAATCAAAATATTGAATCGCTTTTATAGGAACACAATGTGTCAAAAAGTTCCGTATTTCTTCTTAAAACGAAGTAAAGGGAATGTCGCGCAGTATGTTTGGCAACTAACTACTAAAGAGCTCCGGACCAATACCGCAGGCGCAGGGCCAAATAGGTTCGTTCAGCGGATAGCTTGGACGGGGAGGTTCGTCCTCAATATCGGTAGTTATTCTTCAGAGCTTGTTGGTGTAGATGTAATGACGGCCTTACTGCCGAAAATCTTCATCGCATCAATCAACGCCTCATACTTCAAGCCGCTTGATCTTCGTTATCGGTGCCTCTTGCACCAGATACTTCTCTGTTGGCAGGCCATCACGCTTGATTCATTAGAACAAACTTCAAATCGGCATCTCAAAGAGAAAGAACCTTCTAGGCGTATTCAGCGAACTCTCAGAAATATCCAGGCCTTACATAGCGACGCAGGTAGTACACCCCATTGCTTTGCGAGAAGATTTAAATGTTTTAAGAGCAGACAACGATTTCTAGTAACGCGTGTCTAAGCTTCTGGAACTTTCTCCTATTGAACATCACTTTCAAAAAAATTCTTTGAACGCTATTGATAAATAGCGAATCCAAACTTGGCATTTCTCTTTTTGAAATTCAAGCGTTAACTTGAGGCATGAAATCAAAAGTGAATCAAAGAATGCAATTGATTCAATCTCACTTGACGATGATGCCGATCGGGAAAGTATCGGGAGCTATTGGGCTTTGGAAAAAATTCTCAGACGAACTCATGTCCCTTGTCGGCGAAAAGGGATTTTTGATTTTGTATTCTCGTAGTCTGCATATATTGCGCTCAAATTTTCCGGCGCTACCAAATTTTGATGCGGAAATCTCGCCCACCACTTGGCTTGCAGAATTAGAAGCCGCATTGACCGAACAGGATCTGGTCGGATTGCACGCTGCCAACTATCAGCTGTTCATGACTTTTACAGACATACTTGCTTCGCTGATTGGCGAGGATTTAACTATTGAAATCTTACATGCCTCTTGGGGCGATACCGACACCAACAGGATTCTTGCAAACAAGGAGATTGAAGATGCCGAATAAGCTGCCCATACATTGCCTTAGTACACAAGTTCCGGGGCTGGATAAATTATTGGGGGGTGGCATACCTGAGTTCTCATTCAATGTTATTGCCGGATCTCCTGGCAGCGGAAAAACTACACTCGCCCATCAGATGATGTTTGCAATGGCGAAACCGGATAACCCTATCCTGTTCTTCACCGTGGTCGGGGAACCCAGCCTCAAAATGCTGCGTTATCAGCAGCAATTTTCTTTTTTTGATTCGGAAAAATTGAATCGATCAATTCGTTTCATCAATCTGACCGATGATTTGATCAAGGGCGCTTACAGCAGTGTTTTGGCGCGCATTAGTAAAGAAATGGAAAATTTTCAGCCGAAGATCGTGATGATTGATTCATTTCGCTCGATTGCAGATATTACTGAAAAGACGGGAAAAAACGAATCCGATTTCCGAATCTTCATGTATCAGTTGGGGCAACAACTGATCGCATGGCAGACAACGTGCTTTGTCATCGGGGAATATACCGTGTCTGATGAGCAGTCCACAGCCTTGCTCACTGTAGCGGATGGGATTTTATGGCTTACACAGAATCTTCATCGCAACTCAGTCGTGAGAAAAATAAGAGTTATAAAAATGCGTGGGCAAGATCACATGCCAGGACTGCATACTTTTCGTATCAATAGCGCTGGATTAAAAATATTTCCACGCGCCGTTTTGCCTTCTGAGCTTGTCAGACAATCGGCAATTCGTCCGTTTTCTTCAAGTCAGCGCTTATCAATGGGGGTGGTGGGTCTCGACGAGATGATGGGTGGAGGGCTACCTGCCGGCTACTCCTTGCTGGTTGCCGGACCTTCCGGTTCGGGGAAAACGATTATGGCCACGGAGTTT
>JBILCO010000293.1:0-3006 GCA_044353075.1 Burkholderiaceae bacterium | reverse complement strand
CAGATGAACTGGCGCGGCGACTGATCGATTTTTTTAACGAATAAGAGGCTCTGATAAAAAACCACTAGCAAGGCGCTCACGCTCACTCAGAACGCATCAATCCTTGCATGCTGCCCGAGCAGCGGCACTGTCGCCGACCAGCCTAGTTCATGCTCGATACGCCAGCGCAGTGCATCGGCAGCTTCGGGCTCACCATGGGTGATGAATACCTGATGCGGTGCTTTTTTCAGGGTCTTGAGCCATTGGATGATCTGCGTCGCATCCGCATGCGCCGACATGGATGGCAGCGACACCACTTCAGCATTGACACTCACATCCTCACCAAAAATTCGTACGGAACGTGCGCCCTCGACCAATTTTGCACCACGCGTGCCACCGGCCTGAAAACCGGCGAATACAATGCTGTTACGATGGTCAGGCGCCATATTGCTCAGATGGTGCAACACGCGTCCACCCGTCGCCATACCGCTGGCAGAGACAATAATCACCGGATAACTCAGCTGACGGATCGCGCGTGAATCATCGGCGGTCCGGCTGATACGTGCTACTTTGGCCATACCTTCGCACTGGGACGGCGTGAGTCTGTGCTCGGCACGATGGCGCTGGTAGATTCGGGTACTGTCAATCGCCATCGGGCTGTCAAGGAACACGGGCATGTCCGGAATGCGACCTGCCCGCTTGAGCTCGAAAATCTCGAACAGTAAATTCTGCGCGCGACCGACTGCAAATGCCGGTACCAGAACGCTGCCGCCGCGCGCTGCGGTGCGTGTAATGACATCGGCAAGAGCGTCCGCACTGCTCTCCACCACATGCTCGCGGTTACCATAGGTTGATTCGATAACCAGCGTATCGCCATGCTCAATCGGTACCGGTGCGCGCATCAGCAGATCATCCGGCCGGCCCAGATCACCGGAAAACAGCAAACTACCTTTGGCAGTACGAAACTCGACAGAGCTGGCGCCGAGAATATGACCCGCCTGACGCAAGCGCAGCTTCATTTTTCCGAGGTCAAGCGATTTGTCGAAAGGCAGCGGCCGGAAAAATTTCAACGCATGGCGCGCATCTTCTTCGGTATACAGCGGTAACGCCGGATGATGGCGGGATGACTGCCGGCGATTCGCATAGCTGGCGTCTTCTTCCTGAATGTGACCGCTATCGGGCAAGAGCAAGCCACACAAATCGATCGTGGACGGTGTAGCGTAGATGGGGCCGCGGAATCCATTGCGTATCAGCAGCGGGATCGCGCCGGAATGATCCAGATGCGCATGGGTCAGTACCACGGCATCCAGCGATTCGGGGTCGAAATTGAAAGCTTGCCAGTTCAGCTGCCGCAGATTTTTATAGCCCTGAAACAGACCGCAATCCACCAGAATCGTCTGGCCCTGATGCTCGATCAGATACTTCGAACCGGTGACCGTGCTGGCGGCCCCCAGAAACGACAGCTTCATCGCGTGCGATTCTGATTCCGGCATACGGCCTCCGTGATCCTGAAAGCGTATATTGTACTTTGCCTGCACCTTTTCTTACCCCATAGCACAAGCCCCGCCACACCCCATGACAAATCCGCTACCCGTCGGCCTCGATACCCAGACCGCACTCCGACGTCTCCGCGAAGAGGGGCCGAATGAACTCGGCATTTCCCAGCGACGCACGCTGCCCGACATTCTGATCGAGGTGCTGCGCGAGCCGATGTTTTTACTGCTGCTCGGTGCAGGTGCCATTTATTTTGCGATGGGCGACAGCGGCGAAGCGCTGATCTTGATGGCCTTCGTTTTCATCATCATGGGAATCACCGCATTTCAGGAACGGCGTACCGACAATGCGCTGGCAGCGTTGCGCGATATGTCGAGTCCGCGTGCGCTCGTCATCCGCAGTGGCGAAAGCGTGCGCATCCCTGGACGGGATGTGGTTCGTGAAGATGTGCTCGTGCTGGCCGAAGGCGACCGCATTCCTGCCGATGGCATGCTGATCGATGCGCATGAATTGGCGACCAATGAATCCATGCTCACCGGCGAATCCGAATCCGTCCCGAAGCAAACCGGTGACACAGTGTATGCCGGCACACTGGTCGTTGCCGGTCAGGGTATGGTGCAGGTAACCGCAACGGCGCATCACACCGAGATGGGTCGTATCGGCAAATCGCTGGAGAGCATCGCCGTCGTCCATTCGCCACTGCGCGAAGAAATGGCCCGACTCACCCGCCGTCTGGCAATGCTGGGACTGCTGCTCTCGACTGGGCTGGTACTGCTGTTCTGGGTGTTGCGCGGCGGCTGGCTGGATGCGCTGCTGGCTGGTATTGCGCTGGCCATGTCGCTGCTGCCACAAGAGTTCGCCGTCATCATGATTATTTTCATGGCGATGGCAGCTCGCAGGCTCGCGGCGCAGCGGGTATTGACGCGCCGCCTGCATTCGATTGAAACGCTCGGCGAGACCTCGGTACTGTGCGTAGACAAAACCGGCACCCTCACTGAAAACCGCATGTGTGTCGCCGCGCTGTACGCAGACAATCAGACCATTGATGTCAGCCAGCCTCTTTCAGCGCCACTGCCGGACAGCCATCGCACACTGCTCGAATACGCAGTACTGGCCAGCGAGATTGCACCGCATGATCCGATGGAGCAGGCATTTCATCAGCTGGCGGACAAACATCTGAGCCACACCGATCGCCGGCACACGGATTGGCGGCTGGCACGCGAGTATGAGCTCTCCCCCCAGCTACTGGCGATGACGCATTTGTGGCAGGTGAATGAAGGCATGCACGACATCGTGGCTGCCAAAGGGGCGCCGGAAGCCATCGCAGCGTTGTGTGCACTGCCTGCTGAATTACGCGATGAGATCGCCACTCAGGCGGCTGCGATGGCAGATCGCGGTCTGCGTGTTCTGGGTGTGGCAAGTGCTCTGCATCGCAGCGGAATACCATGGCCTGAGCATCAGCAGGCTTTTCACTTTCAATGGCGGGGACTGATCGCGCTGGCCGACCCGCTGCGTGCTGAAGTACCCGATGCA
>JBILCO010000336.1:0-3012 GCA_044353075.1 Burkholderiaceae bacterium | reverse complement strand
CCGCCGAGCGGAGCGCGGTGGAACGCGAGATCAAGCGCGGCATGATGCGGCGCTAGATCATGATCGGCGCCGATAGAAGCGCCGATCATGATCTAGCTTCTTGCTTGATCGCGTGATTCACGCCTTCGGCCGTTCCAGCCTACGGCGATCACGCTTTAAGCGCCGCAGCGTCAGCCCGGGATCCGGGCTGCGATCGCCTTGGCGACTTCGGCGGTGCCCACGCCGCCGAATTCCGCGCTGCGCAGCCCGCCCGCAAAGGCCGCATCGACCGCGCCTTCCAGCTCCGTCGCCGCATCCGACCAGGCTTGGCCCGCGCCGCGCGCGCCGAGCCAATCCAGCATCAGCGCCGCGGAAAGGATCATCGCCGTCGGGTTCGCGATCCCCTTCCCCGCGATATCCGGCCCCGTGCCGTGGCTGGGCTGGAACACCGCATGCGTGTCGCCGATATCCGCACTCGGCGCGTAGCCCATGCCGCCGATCAGCCCGGCCCCGAGGTCGGAGATGATGTCGCCGAACATGTTCTCCATCGGCAGCACATCGAAATCCCAGGGCCGCCGCACCAGGTCGAGCGCCAGCGCATCCACATAGTGTTCGCCGGCCGGCACATGGGGGAATTCCGAGGCGACCTCGCGGAACACCTTCCGCATGAAGGCCATGGAGGTGAAGACATTCGCTTTGTCCACCAGCGTCACCTTCTGCGCGCGACCAAGGCGCTGCGCGCGGCGTTCCGCCAGCCGGAAGGCAAAGCGGGACAGGCGCTCGGTGGTCGCGCGGGTGATCACCATCGTGTCGCGCGCCTCGGCATCGCCGATCACCTCGCCACGGCCGCGTGCCCAGAACAGGCCTTCGGTGCTTTCGCGCAGGATGACCAGATCCATCTTCGCCGCGCGCGGATCGGCCAGCGCCACCGGCACCCCCGGAATGGCCCGAATTGGTCGCACGCCGGCATAGAGGCCGAGGCGGAAGCGCAGATCGAGCTGCGGCGAGATCTCCGTCCCGTCCGGGTACCGGATACCGGGCCAGCCCATCGCGCCGAGCAGGATCGCATCGGCGGCTTCGGCGCGGCGGAACGCCTCCTCGCTGAAGGCCGTGCCGGTCTGCTGATAGGCGAAGGCGCCGGCCTGCAGCGTCTCCGTCGAAAGCCCCAGCCCATGCCGGCGCACCAGCTTGCCGAGCACGCCCATCGCCGCCTCGGTCACCTCCACACCAATACCGTCGCCCGGCATGAGCGCGACATGGAGATCGTTCTTCGGGGACGCCATCGGAGAAGGCCCTGTCGGTCGTGGGTGCGCGCCGATGCACGGAACGCGATGCGGCCGGCACGATAGGGCAAGGCCCGATCCGTGCCTACGCCACCGCTACTTCATGTGGACGTAAAGGCCCGGTGCAGCCTCTCGCGGCGCCAGGCCGCGCTCCGGCGCGCCCATCGGCGGCGGCGCGACGCGCTGCCCGCTGCCGGCCTGGACCAGCCAGTCACGCCAGGCCAGCCACCAGGACCCCTCATGGCGCGGCGCGACCGTGGCCCAACTGTCGGGGTCCATGTACCGCTCCCCATGGCGGCGGGTCATCAGCTGGTAGCCGCGCCCAGCGCGGCCGCCAGGTTCGCTGACGATGCCGGCATTGTGCCCGCCATCGACCAGCGCATAGGTCACGTCCGTATCCGCGAACAGCGCCACCTTGTAGACCGAACGCCACGGCGCGATGTGGTCGCGCAGCGTGCCGAGCGCGAAGATCGGCGCGCGGATGTCGCGCAACGCGACCACGCGCCCTTCCACCGCGAAGCGCCCCGCGCTCAGCCGGTTCTCCAGGAACAGGCCGCGCAGATATTCGCCATGCATCCGCGCGGGCATCCGTGTCTGGTCGGCGTTCCAGGCCATCAGGTCGGTCATGCCATCGGCCTCACCCAGCACGTAGCGGCGCAGCAGGCGCGGCCAGAGCAGCTCGTTGGAACGCAACATCTGGAAGGCGCCGGCCATCTGGTGCGTATCCAGGTAGCCCTGGTCCCACATCAGATCCTCGAGCCATCCGACCTGTGCCTCATCGGCCAGCAGCATCAATTCGCCCGCATCAGCGAAGTCGGTCTGCGCCGCCAACAGCGTCATGGAGGCCAGCCGGTCGTCATGGTCGCGTGCCATCGTCGCCGCCGCGATGGCCAGGATGGTGCCGCCAAGGCAATAGCCGCACCCATGCACCTTCCGCCCCGGCACGATGGCGCCCACCGCATCCAGCGCCGCCATCACGCCACGCCGCCGGTAGTCGTCGAGGCTGGTCTCGCGGTCCCGTTCGTCGGGGTTCTTCCAGGACAGCATGAAGACGCTGTGCCCCTGCCCCACCAGCCAGCGCACCAGCGAATTGTGCGGGCTGAGATCGAGGACGTAGTACTTCATGATCCAGGCCGGCACGATCAGCACCGGCTCCGCCTGCACCGTCTCGGTCGTCGGCGCGTATTGGATCAGCTCCATCAGGTCGTTGCGGAACACCACGCGCCCCGGCGTCACGGCCAGGTCCCGCCCGATGACGAACTCCTCCGCACCCGCCGGCGGCAGGCCGGCAAGCTGGCGATCCATGTCATCGAGCCAGTGGCCGAGGCCGCGCAGCAGATTCGCCCCGCCCTCCTCCAGCGTGCGCGCGATGACGGTCGGGTTCAGCCAGGGGACGTTGCCGGGCGCAGCCATGGCCGCAAGCTGGCGAACCAGGAATTGCACCTGCGCCTCATGCCGGCGCGTCACGCCGGGGACCTGCCGCGCGGCCTCGATCCACCAGGCCTCCGTCAACAGGGACGCCTGCATCACGGCATTGAAGGGCCAAGCCGACCAGGCGGGGTCGGCGAAGCGCCGATCGCCCGGCTGCGGTGCAGCCAATGGCGCCGCCGCCGGATCGCCCGCGGCGCGCGCCAGCCAGAGCGCATAGCGCGTCGCCGCCACCTGCAGCCGCAGCGCCAGCGCCATCTGCTTGCCGGGCGCCCGCGCCAGATGGAAGGCCCAGTCCGCGAGCGGCGCGGCGAGCGCCACG
>JBILCO010000291.1:0-3020 GCA_044353075.1 Burkholderiaceae bacterium | reverse complement strand
GCATCCACGGCAGGCGCGCGGCCGAGCTCTGGCTTGATCAGCGGGTGCTTCATGGTGATGATTTCACGCTTGAGCCGAACCAGCATGCGATTGAATGGCTGCTTTTCCGAGAAGCTTTCTTTGACCGGTATATCGGCAAACCGGGCATCGGCGCGCAGGAAGGCCAGAAATTGATCAACGGCCGAGCGAGTTCCTGCAAGAAACAAGTTAATGCCTTCCGGGCTCAGCAAAATCGTGCCTTTCAGCGCCAGTTCCGCGCATAAAGCCTGAAAACGCGGGCGCTGGGCGACCGTGTCGTCGAACGTAACAAATTTATAAGCAGCGATATTGACGATCTGGGGCAGGGGCTGCATGGCAGGCGGCGGTGAAGTCAGAGACAGTCGCCATTATAAGCGCCGATCTTTCTCCGGCGAGCCTCGATCTGGCGTCGATGTGCGGGTTCCCAGCAGGTAAAATACGGGTATGACTTCGCCGCAATTTATTCATCTCCGCCTGCATTCCGAGTTCTCCATCGCTGACGGTCTGGTGCGCATCGACGAACTGGTCGATGCCGCCGTGGCCGATCGCCAGCCGGCGGTGGCCCTGACCGATCTGGCCAACTTGTTTGGCATGGTGAAGTTCTACAAGGCCGCGCGTGGCAAGGGTGTCAAGCCCATTGTGGGTTGTGATGTCTGGGTCACCAATGAAGAAGACCGCGACAAGCCCTTCCGCCTGCTGCTGCTGGTCAAAAACCGCGTGGGCTATCTGCACTTGTGTGAATTGCTCGCGCGCGCGTCGCTGAGTAATGCGCATCGCGGTCGCGCCGAGGTTCGCATCGACTGGCTCGAAGCCTTGCAACCGGCGGAGGGATTGATTGCCTTGTCCGGCTTTCAGGCGGGTGATATCGGCAGCGCACTCGAAAATGGCAATGCGGCACTGGCGGAACGTTGTGCGCTGCGCTGGATGAAAATTTTCCCCGGTCATTTTTATATTGAAGTCCAGCGCAACGGCAATCCGGCGCTGGAAAATTTGCTGCGCCAGTCGACGCAACTGGCCGCAAAGCTGCAGTTGCCGGTGGTGGCCACGCATCCGGTACAGTTTCTGGATAAAAAAGAATTCACCGCGCATGAAGCGCGTACCTGTATTGCAGAAGGTGAAATCCTCGCCAATACACGACGCGTCAAACGCTTCACCCCCGAGCAGTATTTCAAAACGCAGGCCGACATGGCGGAGCTGTTTGCCGACATGCCCGCCGCACTGCAAAACAGTGCCATCATCGCGCAGCGTTGCAACCTCACGCTGGAACTGGGCAAAGCCCAGTTACCCGATTTCCCAACGCCTGATGGCATGAGCATTGGCGACTTTCTGGTCGCGCAGGCCCATGCCGGTCTGGAGCAGCGCCTGCAGCAGCTCTATCCGGACGCTGAGAAACGCGAACAGGTGCGTGAGCGCTATGAATCCCGGCTGACCTTCGAAACCGACACTATCATCGCGATGGGTTTCCCCGGTTACTTCCTGATCGTGGCCGATTTCATTCAGTGGGCAAAAAATAATGGCGTACCGGTCGGTCCCGGTCGCGGATCCGGTGCTGGTTCACTGGTCGCGTATGCCTTGTCGATTACGGACCTGGATCCGCTGGAATACAACCTGCTCTTCGAGCGATTCCTCAATCCGGATCGCGTCTCGATGCCTGACTTCGATATCGACTTTTGTCAGGAAGGCCGTGATCGCGTCATTCAGTATGTAAAAGAACGCTACGGCAAGGAGGCAGTCTCGCAGATCGCGACTTTCGGCACCATGGCGGCCAAAGGTGCGGTGCGTGATGTGGGGCGCGTACTCGACTTCGGCTATAACTTTTGTGATGGTATTTCCAAGCTGATTCCGTTCAAGCCGGGCAAGCTGGTCACCATTGCCGATGCGCTGGAAGAAGAGCCACTGCTCAAAGAGCGGCGCGACAACGAAGAAGAAGTGCGTCAGTTGCTGGAGCTGGCGCAGCAGGTCGAAGGCATCGCACGTAACGTTGGCATGCATGCCGGTGGCGTACTGATCGCGCCGGGCAAGCTGACCGATTTTTGTCCGCTGTACACCCAAGGCGTGGATGGTGGCGTGGTGTCGCAGTTCGACAAGGATGATGTTGAAGCCATCGGTCTGGTGAAATTCGACTTTCTTGGTCTGACCACGCTGACGATACTTGATCGTGCGGTGAAATACATCCGCCAGCTCGATCCTGCAATGGCGGACTTCAGTCTCGAGCGCGTGCCGCTGAATGACCGGCCTACCTATCAGCTACTGACAGCGGCGAAAACCGTCGCCGTGTTCCAGCTTGAAAGTCGCGGCATGCAAGGCATGCTGAAAGATGCAAAACCGGATCGCTTCGAAGACATCATCGCGCTGGTAGCCTTGTATCGTCCGGGACCAATGGATCTGATACCGGACTTCTGCCGCCGTAAACATGGCGAGCGATTTGATTATCCCGATCCGCGTACCGAGGACATTCTCTCCGAGACCTACGGCATCATGGTCTATCAGGAGCAGGTGATGCAGATGGCGCAGGTCATTGGTGGCTACTCGCTGGGCGGTGCGGATTTGCTGCGTCGTGCGATGGGTAAAAAGAAACCCGAAGAAATGGCGCAGCATCGCCAGATCTTCCGCGAAGGTGCCGCAAAAAATGGACTGACCGAGCAAAAGGCCGATGAGATTTTCGACCTGATGGAAAAATTCGCCGGCTATGGCTTTAACAAGTCACACGCTGCTGCGTATGCACTGCTGTCGTATCACACGGCGTATTTGAAAATTCATCATCCGGCGGCCTTCATGGCGGCCAACTTGTCGCTGGCGATGGATGATACCGATAAGATCAAGATACTGGTTGAAGATACGCTGGTCACTTGCGGTCTTGAATTGCTGCCGCCAGATATCAATTTGTCGGTGTACCGGTTCACGCCAGTGCCTGAGCCGGGGCAAAAATCGAGCAAAATCCGCTACGGTCTGGGTGCCATCAAAGGCACCGGGCAAAATGCGATCGAGGCCATCATCTCCGC
>JBILCO010000043.1:0-10862 GCA_044353075.1 Burkholderiaceae bacterium | reverse complement strand
GCGGGGATGACTGGCCATTAGTTCGATCCGGCGCGCGCGCATTGAAGCCATCGTGTACCGCTCGGTCACCTGCGGCACCCGCGCTTGCAGCCAATCGAACATGAGCGTCTCTGCGCGTTCAATCACCGGTGTAATGGGCCACAGTGTGTCATCGAGATCGAACAGCAATGCGCGGAGGGGTTCGCAAAAAGGGGCGTGCATGGTGATTCCCGACGATTTATTCAGAGCGACAATTATGGTCTAATCCGGTGCATGTCAAATTTCATCCCAACCACACCGAGTCGTTTTCGCACGATTGCGATCATTGGAAAGCATGGCGAGTCCAGCAGCATGGGCTCGGTGCTGGAGCTGGCCGGTTTTCTGGAAGATCGCGGTCATCGTGTGGTTTTTGAAGACGAAACGGCACGGGATATTCAGCGTCCCGAGGCTTTGTCGGTCACGCCGGAGCAGATTGGCGAACGCGCCGACCTTGCGATTGTGGTGGGTGGCGACGGCACGATGCTGGGCATCGCGCGCCAACTCGCCTCCTTTGACGTACCGCTGATCGGTGTGAATCAGGGAAGACTGGGCTTCATGACCGACATCCCGTCGGAGCATATGCTATCGGTGCTGGCAGAGATTCTAGACGGCAAACTCACTTCCGAGCGACGCACTCTGATTGAGGGGGTGGTGCTACGCGATGGTCAGCAGATTTTTCATGGCCTCGCGTTCAATGATGTGGTTGTCTCGCGTGGCGCGGGTGCGGGCATGGTGGAGCTGCGCGTCGAAGTGGATGGACATTTCATGTACAACCAGCGCTCGGATGGTCTGATTGTCTCCACGCCGACAGGCTCGACGGCCTATGCGCTGGCAGCAGGCGGCCCGATACTGCAGCCTGAACTCGGCGGTGTGGTCATGGTGCCCATCGCACCGCATGCGTTGTCAAACCGGCCGATTGTGCTCTCGGATAACCACGAAATCAGTATCGAACTCGTCAGCAGCGGCGAGAGCAGCGTCAATTTCGATATGCAGTCGCTGACGAGTCTGCACGAGCATGACCGTGTGCTCATCCGACGCTCGGCGCACGCTGTGACCTTCCTGCATCATGAGGGGTGGAATTATTTCGATACCCTGCGCGAGAAACTGCACTGGAATGAATATCCTTCCGTGCTTGGTCAGCTAAAATGACGCGCTCTGGTCGGCCAGTTTTCTGCCGGCCGGCCTGATTCTCCACATTCTGACCCCATTCATCCACAACATGCTGCGCACTCTGGCCATACGTGATTTCGTGATCGTCGATGCGATAGAGATTGATCTCTCGTCCGGCTTCTCTGTATTCACCGGCGAAACCGGCGCTGGAAAATCCATCCTGATCGACGCCCTGACACTGGCGTTGGGTGGTCGTGCCGATGCGAGCGTGGTCCGCGAAGGCGCGGCGCGTGCAGATATTACCGCCGAATTCGCGGGCGTCTTCGAGGCGATGGTGGGCGAATGGCTGGAGCAGAATGCGCTGACGGGTGACGATGGCGTGCTGCTGCTGCGGCGGGTGATTGATAACGGTGGTCGATCCAAAGCCTTCATCAATGGCATCACTGCCACTGTCACGCAACTGCGCGAGCTGGGTGAAATGCTGGTCGATATTCACGGCCAGCATGCGCACCAGTCGCTGCTTAAAGCCGATGCGCAACGGCTGCTGCTGGATGCGCATGCCGGCCTGCACGAGGATGCCCGAGCGGTAGCGGCAGCTTATCGCAGCTGGCGATCCGTGGTGCGTCAGCGAGAAGAATTCGAGCGAGATGCAAAACAAGTGCTGCTGGAGCGCGAGCGTCTGGAGTGGCAGGTCGGCGAACTTGAAAAACTCGCCGTGCGTCCCGGTGAGTGGACGGATATCAGCAACGAACACAGCCGTCTTTCGCATGCGGCCAGCCTGATCGAGGGTGCCCAGCAGGCTGTCAATCTTCTTTCCGAGAGCGATTCTGCGCCGGTGCTCTCGCAGGTCAGCGCGATCGAGCAAAAACTCGGCAAGCTGGTCGACATCGATGACAAACTGCAGCCTGTGCTTGACGCACTGGAGCCCGCGCGCATTCAGCTCCAGGAAGCGGTGTATGCATTAAATGATTATCTCGGCCGCATCGAGCTTGATCCCGAACGCTTGCGCACGGTGGAGGCGCGTCTGGAAGCCATTCATGGTACCGCGCGCAAGTTCCAGGTGCCGCCTGAAGATTTGCCGGAGACTCACGCGCATCTGTCGGCGCGTCTGGCGCAACTGGCGGATGCCACGGATCTTGACGCGATGCGTGCCCAAGAACAAAAGCTGGCTGACGTTTACCGCGCCCTAGCCACCAAGCTAAGCAAGGCACGCATCCAGGCGGCGAAATCATTGTCTGAAGCGGTGACTGCGGCGATGCAGGATTTGTCGATGTCGGGCGGCCGCTTCGATATGGCCTTGCCAGCGTGCGAGCCCGCGGCGCATGGACTGGAGCAGGTGGAATTTCTGGTGGCGGGTCATGCCGGTACAACGCCGCGCCCGCTGGCCAAAGTGGCATCCGGTGGCGAGTTGGCGCGTATCGCGCTGGCGATTTCCGTTATCGCCTCTAGTGCCACCGCCACCCCCACGCTGATATTTGACGAGGTTGACAGCGGCATTGGCGGCGGTGTCGCCGAGGTGGTGGGCCGGCTGCTCAAGCGCCTTGGACAAGATCGGCAGGTGCTCTGCGTCACCCATCTGCCACAGGTCGCCAGTCAGGCCTCCCAGCATTTTCAGGTCAGTAAGGGTACGATACCCGACGGTCGTACTGTCTCGCGCATCGAAAGACTGTCGGCAAGCGAGCGCGTTGAGGAAATCGCCCGCATGCTCGGCGGTCTGGAAATCACCGCCACCACGCGCAAACATGCCCGCGAGCTGCTGGCATCCTGAGACGGTTTCAATTCCCAATAAGCAGCAAGAATCAGAAAGGCAGCACCCGAATGGGCTTCAACCCGGAACCCTCCTATCGTCACGGCACAGTCAGCAAGACCGCCGTGATCCTCGCCAATCTTGGCACGCCAGACGCGCCCACGCCGGCGGCGGTGCGCGTCTACCTGAAAGAATTTCTTTCCGACCCGCGCATTGTGGAAATTCCCCGGCTTATCTGGTGGATCATTCTCAACGGGATCATCCTGCCGTTTCGCTCGCGCCAGTCGGCTGAAAAGTACGCTTCCATCTGGACCGACGAGGGCTCCCCGCTCAAGATACACACCGAGCGACAGGCTGAGCTCTTGCAGCAGTCGCTGACCGCGCGCGGCCACGATGTGCGTGTGGTGTATGCCATGCGTTACGGGAACCCCGGTCTGCCGTCAGTGCTCGATCAGCTCAAAGCGGAGGGCTGTGACCGTTTGCTGATCCTGCCAGCCTATCCGCAGTACTCCGGCACCACGACCGCATCGATTTTTGATGTCGTGTACAGCCATTACACCCGGGTGCGCAATACGCCTGAACTTCGGGTGATCAAGCACTATCACGATCATGAGGGCTACACTGAGGCGCTGGCGGCAACCGTGCGTGCGCACTGGGCGCAGCATGGCCGCCCTGACAAACTGGTCATGAGTTTTCACGGCGTCCCGAAGCGCACCTTGTTGCTGGGGGATCCCTATCACTGCGAGTGCTATAAAACAGCGCGTCTGGTGGCTAATCGGCTGGGCTTGGGCAAGGACGATTATCTGGTGACCTTCCAGTCCCGCTTCGGCAAGGCCGAATGGTTACAGCCTTACACGGCACCGACGCTGGAAAAACTGGCTGAAGAGGGCGTGGGGCGCGTCGATGTGATGTGCCCCGGATTCACCAGCGACTGTCTGGAAACCCTGGAAGAAATATCGATGGAGGCGCGCGAAGACTTTCTGGCCGCCGGTGGCACCACCTTCCATTACATCCCCTGCCTGAACGAGAACCCGCAGTGGATAGAAGCGATGAGCGCGGTGGTCGAACAGCATCTGGGCGGATGGCCAACCCTCAGTTCGCCGTCGGCCCAGCAGGCCCGCCAGGCTGATGCAGATATTGGACGACAGTGGGCGCTTACCTTGGGTGCCGAAGACTAGAATTCACTGTCGCCAGCGCAAAGGGGGCCAGCGGGCCCCCGATTTTTTTTCGGTGCCTTATGCGGCTTGTCTTGAAAACCCGCAGGCTATCCCCATATCCATCGTGTTGTTATTCAAGGTGCGCTGAAACTGTCGGAACGGATGAGGTAAGCCCACCCAAGTCATTGAAATAGCTGGAGATTTTATGAGTCAAGGTGAAAACCACCCGAATGAGCAAGCCAATCCCGGGACGTCTGATCCTGTGAGCGAGTCGGCCGTATCAGACAAGGCGGCAGACAAGGCTACCGAGCCGGCTGGCCCGGAAACGCCGGACCTGGCCAGCCAGCTCGCCGAGGTCGAGGCCAAACTGGCCGAAGCGCAGGATGCTTTTCTGCGGGCCAAGGCCGATGCGGAAAATACTCGCCGCCGTGCTCAGGAGGACATTTCCAAGGCGCACAAATTTGCGGTGGAGAGTTTTGCCGAAGCTTTGCTGCCCGTGCGCGACAGCCTGGAGATGGCGCTGAAAATCGAAACGCCCTCGATTGAATCGCTCAAGGAAGGTGTGGAAATGACACTCCGACAGCTTTCCGGCGCGTTCGAGCGCAACCGTCTGGTGGAAATCAACCCCCAGGCCGGTGAAAAGCTCGACCCCATGAAGCATCAGGCCATCTCGATGGTCGCTGCAGAACAGGAAGCAAACACCATTGTGAGCGTGCTGCAAAAGGGCTACATGATTTCCGAGCGCCTGTTGCGCCCCGCACTGGTCACCGTTTCGCAATAACCGGACTTGAAACAGCGACAAAGCGCCGCATTTCATCCGCATATCGTTATCTAATCAGTTTTTGAAGGGACATCATCATGAGCAAAATTATTGGCATTGACCTCGGGACGACCAACTCCTGTGTCGCCATCATGGAAGGCGGCCAGCCCAAGGTTATCGAGAATTCCGAGGGTGCACGTACGACACCTTCGATCATCGCGTATCAGGAAGATGGCGAGATTCTGGTCGGTGCACCGGCCAAGCGTCAGGCCGTCACCAACCCCAGGAACACACTGTTTGCCGTAAAGCGTCTGATCGGTCGCAAATTCGATGAGAAGGAAGTTCAGAAAGACATCGGTCTGATGCCGTATGAAATCATGAAAGCCGACAACGGTGATGCCTGGATTGCCGTGCGCGACAAAAAGCTGGCGCCACCGCAGATTTCTGCCGAAGTGCTGCGCAAGATGAAAAAGACCGCGGAAGACTATCTCGGCGAAGAAGTCACTGAAGCGGTGATTACCGTGCCGGCGTATTTCAATGACGCGCAACGTCAGGCGACCAAAGACGCCGGTCGTATCGCGGGTCTGGATGTCAAGCGCATCATCAATGAGCCAACAGCAGCAGCGCTCGCGTTTGGCCTGGACAAGAGCGGCAAAGGTGACCGTAAGATTGCTGTTTATGATCTTGGCGGCGGCACCTTCGACGTCTCCATTATTGAAATCGCCGATGTTGACGGCGAAATGCAGTTTGAAGTGCTCTCGACCAATGGCGACACCTTTCTCGGTGGTGAAGACTTCGATCAGCGCATGATCGATTACATCATCGAAGAATTCAAGAAAATCAATGGCCTGGATCTGTCCAAAGATCCGATCGCGCTGCAGCGTATCAAAGCCTCGGCCGAGCGTGCAAAAATCGAATTATCGTCGTCGCAGCAAACCGAAATCAACGAGCCATA
This sequence comes from Burkholderiaceae bacterium, assembly GCA_044353075.1. Taxonomy (GTDB): domain Bacteria; phylum Pseudomonadota; class Gammaproteobacteria; order Burkholderiales; family Burkholderiaceae_D; genus Pernthalerella. The sequence goes on along the minus strand of JBILCO010000043.1, from coordinate 5,115 downwards.
CATTGCGATGGCCAACGGTGCGCCGATGCACCTGAATCTGAAAATCAACCGCGCGAAGCTGGAGTCACTGGTTGAGGAACTGATTGACAACACCATCGAGCCTTGCCGTATTGCGATTGCCGATGCGGGTGTGAAAGTATCCGATATCGATGACATCATCCTGGTCGGTGGCATGACACGCATGCCGAAGGTGCAGGAAAAAGTCAAAGAGTTCTTCGGCAAAGAGCCGCGCAAGGACGTCAACCCCGATGAAGCGGTCGCCGTCGGTGCCGCTATTCAGGGATCGGTGCTCTCGGGTGATCGCAAAGACTTGCTACTGCTGGACGTGACACCGCTATCGCTGGGCATTGAAACCCTGGGCGGCGTGATGACCAAGATGATCAAGAAAAACACGACCATCCCGACCAAATTCAGTCAGGTGTTCTCTACCGCTGAAGACAATCAGCCTGCAGTCACTATCAAGGTGTTTCAGGGCGAGCGGGAAATGGCGATCGGTAACAAAGGTCTTGGCGAATTCAACCTCGAAGGCATTCCGCCGGCTTCGCGTGGCACGCCGCAAATCGAAGTCACTTTCGATATCGATGCCAATGGTATTTTGCATGTGGGCGCTAAAGACAAGGCCTCAGGCAAAGAAAACAAGATCACGATCAAGGCCAATTCCGGCCTGACCGAAGAAGAGATTCAGCGCATGGTGCGCGACGCCGAAGCGAATGCTGCAGAAGACCAGCGTCTGAAAGAACTGGCTGAAGCACATAACCAGGGCGACTCTCTGGTGCACTCGACGCGCAAAGCGCTGACCGAGCATGGCGACAAACTCGACGCTGCCGAGAAGGACAAAATCGAAGCCGCCATCAAGGATCTGGAGGAAGCGCTGAAGGGCACAGACAAGGCCGCGATCGATGCCAAGGTGACTGCGCTGTCGACGGCTGCCCAAACGCTGGGCGAAAAAATGTACGCCGACATGCAGGCGCAGCAGGCCGCTGCCCCCGGTGACGGAGCGCAGGCGGGTGGCAGTGCCGATGCCAAGCCAGCCGAAGATGATGTGGTTGATGCGGACTTCAAGGAAGTCAAAGACAAATAACCCCTCTGTTCCGCGCAGCGTTGTTGCGCGGGTTTTGCCGGGCTGGCGTGGCTTCAAAGCCGCCTGCCCGGTTTTTTGCTTGTGAGGTTCTGCCGATATGGCCAGAGCCGACGTAGTACTCAGGACGACCAACGATGGCTAAACGCGATTTTTACGAAATACTCGGTGTAGCAAAGAATGCTTCTGATGAAGAAATCAAGAAGGCCTACCGCAAGCTGGCGATGAAATTTCATCCGGACCGCAATCCGGACAGCAAAGGTGCCGAGGATAAATTCAAGGAAGCCAAAGAGGCTTATGAAATGCTTTCGGACTCCCAGAAGCGTGAAGCCTATGATCGTTTCGGCCATGCCGGCGTCGATCCCAACGTCGGCGGTGGAGGCGGCGGCGGGTTCGCCGGTGCCGGCGGTTTTTCGGATGCGTTCGGCGATATCTTCGGCGACATTTTTGGCGGTGGTGCAGGCCGTGCTCGCGGTGGCGCCCAGGTTTATCGTGGCGCCGACCTGCGTTACAACCTCGACATCACGCTCGAGCAGGCGGCCCATGGTTTCGACACCACTATCCGTGTGCCGTCCTGGGATGAATGCGATACTTGTCATGGTTCCGGTGCCAAGCCCGGTACGTCGCCCACCACCTGCGGAACTTGCGGTGGTCATGGTCAGGTTCGAATGCAACAGGGTTTTTTCAGTATTCAGCAAACCTGTCCCAAGTGCCACGGCACAGGCAAGGTGATCCCCGATCCTTGTACGACCTGCAGCGGTTCAGGGCGAATCAAGCGCAACAAGACGCTAGAAGTCAAAATACCTGCCGGTATTGACGACGGGATGCGCATACGATCGACAGGCAATGGCGAGCCCGGCATGAACGGCGGCCCACCCGGCGATTTATACGTTGAAATCCACATCAAACAGCACGCCGTCTTCCAGCGTGATGGCGATGATTTGCATTGCGAAATGCCGATTTCGTACGCAAGGGCCGCGCTGGGAGGAGAAATCGAGGTTCCCACACTGTCAGGCAAAGTTTCATTCACGGTGCCTGAAGGAACACAAACCGGTAAAACTTTCCGCCTGCGCGGCAAAGGAATCAAAGGCGTACGTTCAGGATTTCCCGGCGATCTGTTCTGTCATGTGCTGATTGAAACCCCTGTCAAGCTGACTGAAAAACAAAAAGATTTGCTGCGTGAATTCGAAACGCTGACGGATGCGGGTGGCTCGAAGCATAGCCCGCAAAGTAAATCATGGATGGATAAGGTGAAAGATTTTTTTGAGTAACCGTTCACCGGTTGGCTTACTGAGGTCTCAGTTCATCTGACCCGAAATTCAAACATAAGAAGCCGCTGACTGCCCGTCAGCGGCTTTTTTATGGCTGTTAGTTGCGTCCGTTTCATAACGCATTGTGAATTTTCGTTAAGGGAATCTATTCGTCAAGCGACGAAGTAGAATTTTCCCGTTGACCGCGCCTCCTCATGCGCGTTGCTCAATCAACCGACTGAGATGGGTATCTCTCACGCACCTCCCACTGCATCAAAAAATCTATGCTCCAACCTTTGTATCGATATGCAGAAGGACGCCGCGACAGCGAGCTGGAGCAATCCATCGTCAGAATTATTGTTGGCGTCGTCTTGCTTTCTTACTTTGCCTATAGTGGCAAATCCCGTCTACATTCGGATATCGAATTTCATCTGGATGCACTGATTGTCATCGCAGCCTTCCTTGCCGCGGCGATGAGCATCAGTCTTTGCATTGTGTTCTGGCGAGGCAATGTGCCAACGCGACGCATTACTGCCATTCTGCTGGATGTCGGTACCCTATCGTATCTTTTTCTGATTGGCGGCAGCCATGCCGCTCCGCTCTATTTTCTGTATCAGTGGATCATCATCGGCAATGGATTTCGGTTCGGCAAGAATTATTTATTCATCTCGCTGGCGCTATCGCTGATTGGATTTGGTTGGGTCATATTTACCGTGCCTTACTGGCTCAGTGAGCCGGGTCTCTCGGTGGGGCTGTGGGTAGGAACACTGATGATATCGATCTACTTCAGCACGCTTGTCGGGCGACTCTATAAAGTACTCGATCATGCCGAAGTCGCGAACAATGCCAAGCGCCAATTCATTTGTGCGGTAAGCCATGAATTACGGACACCGCTGAATGCCATTATCGGCATGGTCGACCTCATGAAAAGCACCAAGCTCGACCGTGAGCAAAAGGAGATGCTTGATTGCATGACGACGACTTCTCAAGTCATGCTATCTCAAATCGAAGACGTTCTGGATTTTTCAAAAATAGAAGCCGGGAAAATGTCGGTCGAAAATACTCGCTTCGATCTCTATCAGTTAATACAAAGTATTCTCGCTATTTTCTATTATCGGATTGATCCGCTGGCCATTAATCTGCTCAAGAGCACGGCTTGTGATGTTCCCTGCTTTATCAGCGGCGATCCACATCATCTCCGCCAGATTCTGGTGAACCTGCTGGGTAATTCGGTCAAATTTACCGAGCAGGGAAGAATCACGCTGTGCGTTCGGCGAAAGCATCAAACGGCAACCACAGTGCGCCTTAAATTTTCGGTCAAAGATACGGGTATCGGAATTCCGCTGGGAGCTCAAAGCCGGATCTTTGAAAGTTTTACTCAGGCTGAAGAAACAATCGCGAGGCGTTACGGTGGCACCGGTCTGGGTACAACGATCAGCAAGCAACTGGTTGAACTGATGGGCGGTGAAATCGGTTTCGAGAGCGTGCAAGGTCAGGGAAGTGAATTCTGGTTCGAGCTGGATTTCGGCATCGCCAGTGCCGACAGCGTTGAGAAAAAAGCAATGGGCAGTGAACCGATCAGAAGCATGGTCATCAGTACGGACCCGACAACCGACATCCTTTTAACTGATCTGACGAAGCACAGTAGCACCCCTCCACTGCTGGCGCGTGAGTTTAACGAAGCGTTGGCTGCGATTGAGCAGTCCATATTGCTTGGCAAGCCAATCCGTTTAGTTTTCCTGCACGAAAAATTTCCCCCGGAACGGTCAGAGTCGGCTTATCAGCAATGCCTGCAATCCAAAATATGTGCCATTCGTGACATTGCCAATGATCTGCCTATCACGGTCGTTCTCATTTGTGACAATTCTTTGCGGCAAGCCTATGTGGAGGAGGTGGCTGAGTCGGTCGGATTTTCAACGGTTCTGCATTTACCTTATGAGCCGGAATGGCTGACCCATCTTTTACATGCGCACACCATCATTTTGTCGAGTGATTTTCCCAAGAAAAATAGATTGATCACCGCTGATGCTGAATTTTCAATGGCGGTGTCCAACCTCGCGCCGAAATTTGACGATGGTGCTTACAAAGTACTTGTCGCTGAGGATAATCCGACCAACCGCAAAGTGATCCTGAAAATACTCGAGCGTGCCGGCCATCATTGCACGCTGGCTAAAGACGGGGAAGATGCGCTGGACAAAATAGAAAAAAAAGAATTTGATGCCATTATTCTCGATATGAATATGCCCGGAATGACGGGTGTGGATGTCGCGCGTATGTACAGGCTGATGCGAGGCAATCTGACGCGAGCACCGATCATTATGTTTTCGGCAAACGTGACTACCGAAGCTCGCGAGGAAAGTATCGAGGCAGGAGCCGACGAATTTTTGCCAAAGCCTATTCAGGTCAATTTATTTTTACAGACATTACATGATCTGGTGACCGAATTTAAGTTGTCCGGCCCGCCAGAAATTGATGCAGCCTCAGTGACACCGAAAATTCGACTCAAGCTATGGCATCCGGACGAAACTATTCTTGAGCTTCAGAATTTAAGCGATCTGGAAAAGGTCAGTAAAGATCCAAAATTCCTTGATGATCTTATTCTCGAGTTCATTACTGAAAATAAAAAACTTCTGCAATCACTTGAAGCAGCTTTGTATCAATTAAAAATTGACGAAGTCAAAGTCATTCTTCACGCAGTCAAAGGTTCCGCGCTCAGTATCGGCGCAGTCTCTCTCAAAATGATGTGCAAGCGGATTGAAAAGTTGAACCCTTTTGAGATGGAGGCAT
>JBILCO010000289.1:0-3034 GCA_044353075.1 Burkholderiaceae bacterium | reverse complement strand
GGAGGCTACTTAGTTCAGAATCTCTCAGAGGACGGTGGGCACTTTACCAGAAAGCACCAGCTCAACCCCGCGATTGGCCAGCGCGTCGGCGCGTTCATTGCCTTCGTGACCCGCATGTCCTTTGATCCAGCGCCAGTCAATACGATGGCGCGCCTGCGCTTGATCGAGAGCCTGCCAGAGGTCGACATTTTTAACGGGTGCTTTGCTGGCGGTCTTCCAGCCTCTGGCCTTCCAGCCGGTCAGCCACTCGCTGATGCCTTTTTGTACATACTGGCTATCGGTATGCACGATGACGTCGCAGGGACGCTTCAACGCATTGAGCGCCTCGATGACCGCCATCAGTTCCATGCGATTGTTGGTGGTGTTGAGCTCGCCGCCGCAAATTTCCCGCTCTCGATCACCGGCAATCAGCCAGGCACCCCAGCCACCGGGGCCCGGATTACCCTTGCATGCACCGTCTGTATAAATTTCAATTTTATCCATGCGTATTTTGATTTTTCATTCGCTGAGTCACCGGTACCGCCTGACGCGCGCGCGCGCTCTGCTTTTGCCATGCGGGACCGATCAGGCGCATGCCCTTGACCCGCTTGATCGCCTGAACAATATAGAGCGCCCCAAGATAGGGCCACCAGCGATTACCCGCTTTCTCGAAGAAAGCAAAACGATCCAGCCATTTTGCGGTGGCACACGGCGGCGCGTAACAGCCGAAGTGCCCGCGATTGATCTCCATGTTCAGAAGTTTGAGCCAGTCTTTCAGGCGCGGTACGCTGATGAATTCGCCGTGCAGCGGCAGGAAATGCGCGCCCGTCACGCGACCCACGGTTTGTCGCAAGCCCCAGGTGCTGAAGGGATTGAATCCGCAAATGATGACCTGACCTTCAGGAATCAATACGCGCTCGACTTCACGCAGTACCTGATGCGGCTCGGCAGCGAACTCAAGCACATGCGGCAACACCACCAGATCCAGACTTTGTGTGGCAAACGGCAGCTCGGCGAAATCATGCACGACCACCACTGAGCGCGTCGTCATCCCCGAAGGATCCTGCGGCTGAAAAACCGTATCCGTCACCCAGCGGTTCGGCATGCGATTGGCCGCCAGCGTATCGAAATCCGGCAACCCGATCTGCAGTGCGTTGTAGCCGAAAATATCGGCAGTCAGATCATCCAGCCTGGCCTGCTCCCATGCCTGCGCATAGGCACCCGCCGGCGTATCAAACCAAGGGGCCAGCGATATAATCGGGTTTTGGGAAGTCAATGGGTCCATGCCTATGTCAGTCGCTCATTCACTGCAAGTTACCGCCATACCGGCCTTTCAAGACAACTATCTGTGGCTGATACACGATCACGCGCATGCGGTGATCGTTGACCCCGGCGATGCAGCGGCAGTCGAAGCCGTACTGGCCCGTGATCAGCTGAAGCTGGCCGCTATTCTACTCACTCACCATCATGCTGACCATGCGGGCGGCGTGATGGCGTTGCTCAGCCACCGGCAGGTACCGGTTTACGGGCCCGCCGGTGAACAGATCCCCGGTATCAGCCACCCGCTGCGGGAAAATGACCAGGTCACACTGACCTCACCACCGCTGCGGCTCTCGGTGCTGGATGTGCCGGGCCACACGGCAGGACATATTGCCTATGTGGCACGGGACGAAGGCTGGCTGTTCTGCGGCGACACGCTCTTCGCTGGCGGATGCGGCCGTCTGTTCGAGGGCACGGCGGGTCAAATGACGCAATCGCTGGAAAAACTGGCCGCGTTGCCGGACAACACGAAAGTGTATTGCGCGCATGAATACACCGTATCCAATCTGCGCTTTGCCGTTGCAGCAGAACCCGACAATCCGCACACTGCACAACGACTGGCTGATGCACAAGCCTTGCGTGATCATGGGGTGGCCACTGTACCTTCGACGATCGGCGAAGAAAAGCGCACGAATCCATTTCTACGCTACCGCGAAAAATCGATTGCCGATGTGCTCAGAAGCGGTGGCCGGCTGCAGAACGAGGATCAAGTCGCCGTCTTTGCAGCGCTACGCGAATGGAAAAACGTTTTCCGATGATCTGAATACGCTCGTCATCGATGGAATCCGCTTGACGGACTTTCATGGGCTTGCATACACTTGCTGTAATTCAATTTTCTCACCCGTCCTTGCGTCGGGTGATTCCCCCGGGGCCTATGCCGCATTTCAAAACAACCGAGCAACGTTCAGGATTTTTCCTTCTTCTCCGCTTGTCTTTCGCGCTGATTTCCGGTCTGATAATCAGCCTGACATTCATTCTGCCAGCGCAAGCGAATGATTTAACGATACCACCCTCGCAGCCTGCAGCAAATACGTCGAAAGAGGCCGTCGTCGACCTGTCAGAAAATCCTGGCAGGTCGGAAGGTATGGTCGCAGCCGAAGATATCGATCTGCAGAACTTTGATGTCTGGGAACGTATCCGCAAAGGCTACGCCATACCGGATCTGAACAATCCACTGGTAGCCACCCACTCGACCTGGTACAGCGCTCGCCCGGATTATCTCCATCGAATCACGCAACGTGCATCGCGCTATCTTTTTTATGTCGTGCAGGAACTTGAAAAACGCGACATGCCAATGGAACTGGCGCTGCTACCCTTCATCGAGTCCGCATTCAATCCACAGGCTTATTCCAGTGCCAAAGCCGCCGGTATGTGGCAGTTTATTCCGAGCACAGGACGCGATTACAACCTCAAGCAAAACGCATTTCGGGATGATCGCCGGGACGTGCTCGCGTCCACCAACGCAGCACTGACGTATCTGCAGCGTTTGTATGGCATGTTCGGCGACTGGCAACTGGCGCTGGCAGCGTATAACTGGGGCGAAGGATCCGTGTCGCGGGCGATTGCAAAAGCGAAAGCAGCGGGTCGGCCGACGGACTACAACAGCCTGTCCGCCTATATGCCAGCCGAGACGCGCAATTATTATCCCAAGCTACAGGCGGTAAAAAACATCATTGCCGCGCCGGCACAGTACGGCATCAAGCTGCCCATCGTTGAAAACCAGCCTTATTTTGTC
>JBILCO010000288.1:0-3057 GCA_044353075.1 Burkholderiaceae bacterium | reverse complement strand
TTCCGACCACTTACCAGTTGCGTAAAAGCCGATGCCTTTACCGCCATTGATTAGAGATAGCGCTCTACTGTAAATGCTACTGTGACCATCAGTCCAAAGCCACTGAACAGCAGATATAAATTCTTTACCCGTTTTCGTGTTTTCAGTCGGATATGTATACAGATGTTGTTGTTCGTCCATTTTCAGCTCTCCAGTGATAAGTGGGCTTGGTGTTTGAATTTAAGGTTTTGCTATTGGCGCTAGCGGCCGGACTACCACCGCTGCTGGGATTGCTAAAATCCCTAAGAGTCTCGATCAAAGTACCGATGTCAGTGGTGAGGTCGCCTGGCCGTAAACTGTACTGTCACATCGAATTGACTCATATTTGCTTCGCGTAGTTAGCAAGCCGCTTCGCAGCTATCGTCGCAAGGGGTTTGCACTAGTGCCGCTCGATCATTACGGCTAAATTACCCATCTATTTGCTAAGCGTGTATGTATCCGTAACGTTTTTGGGAAGCCAAAACATGGCGTAGATATGCCTTTGCTGATACTGCGCTCTATCTTGACCATCCACGTCGTTTTACAGGCCGCTGTCAGCATTAATCGCTCGCACGCCGCTTGAGTTAATATTTTGAAAAATATTCTAAACGCGACAGCAAGCCGCCATACGTACATTCAATTCTGTAAAATAACACAATCTATATTGATTTGCCCGCCAGATAATCGCTTTGAAACTAGCGATGCTTCGTGCTTGCCATTAATAAAATGCTTGCCCGTTTTCCCACCTACCCATAACCGTTAATGCCACTGCCCTTTGTCCTCGCGCCAATCGACATCGTGCTGTTAATGACAACACGTCCTAACAAGTAGCAAAATTGTACTTTTTATCGGAGTTCGAGTTAAGGCATAGACTTCTGTCTGCCTTGACTGTGATAGTCCGCGTATTGGTTCGACGACCAAACTCGCTTGGTCGGACTAGTTGCATGAGCGCACAAGCACGTCGTTGCGAGATTCCTCGCTCGATTGCGTAGAACGCTGCAATCCGACGGGCTGGCTCGAAAATGTCAGGACAGGTCACCGCCTTTGGAGGTAAACAGCGGCTCGGCTTTGGGTTCCGTAACGAAGGTGGTGTTACCTACTTCGTCGGCGGCCCCATGAAACGTCATTATCAGAAAAAATATAAAAATAGAAAGTCGTTTCATGCGCGGCTCCCGAAAATATAACCAACTAGGACGCGCCAAACTAGCACCAGAGTTTTAAATCGCTGATGAACTCATCAGAACAATAATGTGGCGAGAAAGTTGTAAATTTAGCATGATAATCTGATCGGTTATACTTTTTCCGCTGCTTCTATTGAAAGGAATTTGTCATGGCGTTTTCTACTGAATCCTATCCCGGCGTTGCAAACAGTCTACCCGCTGCGTCGCGCGGTTTCGTTTTGAATCACACGATGCTGCGTGTGAAAGATCCTGCAGTGGCGCTGGATTTTTATTCGCGTGTCATGGGCATGCGCGTACTGCGTAAACTGGATTTTCCTGAGATGAAATTCAGTCTGTATTTTCTGGCGCGTGTGGATGACGCATCGGATGTTCCGGAAGATACCGGCGAGCGTACCGCCTGGACCTTTAGCCAGCGCGGCATTCTTGAGCTGACCCATAACTGGGGTACCGAGAGTGATGCGGATTTCAAATACCACGACAGTCATGCGCAGCCGCAGGGCTTTGGTCATATCTGTTTCTCGGTACCCGATTTGGCCGCTGCGATCAGCTGGTTTGATGAGAACAAGGTGGTCTACGTCAAGCGCCCCGAGCAGGGCAAGATGCGCGATGTGGCGTTCATCAAGGATCCGGATGGTTACTGGATCGAAATCGTACAGGCCAATTTGCTCAAGGCCTTGGGTCAGAGCTGATGCCATAGTCAACATTGCGAAATCCATCCCTTGCCTGTCGGGCGGCTCTATTAAAATAAGCCGATTGTCACCTCGGGAAGCAAATCAACATGACGGATTTCAATTCGGGTTTGGAGCGCCGCGACGTGAACTTTGCGGCGCTGACCCCGCTGGATTTCATCGGACGCACTGCGCAAGTCTATGGCGACCGGCCGGCGGTGGTGTACGGGGACGTGCGTCGTAACTGGCGCGACACCGAACAGCGTTGTCGTCGACTGGCCAGTGCGTTGTCGTGTCTGGGCATCGGCAAAAATGACACCGTTGCGGTGATGCTGCCGAACACGCCCGAGATGGTCGAAGCGCATTTCGGCATACCCATGTCCGGCGCTGTCCTGAACACGCTCAATACCCGGCTTGATTATCCGACGCTGCATTTCATGCTCAAGCATGGCGAGGCGAAACTACTGATCATCGACACCGAATATCTGGCATTGGCGAATCAGCTCAAGCAAGCGATGCCTGAGCTGATCATCATCGGTGTGCAGGATCAACAGGCAGATACACCGGCTGTGCCCGCGGAATGGCTGGAATATGAAGCCTTGCTTGCGGACGGTGATCCCGCATTTGTGTGGCAAGTGCCGGTGGACGAATGGGATGCGATCGCACTCAATTACACCTCAGGCACTACCGGTGACCCCAAAGGGGTGGTCTACCATCACCGGGGTGCAGCGATTAATGCGATTTCCAATATCCTTGAATGGGATATGCCCAAGCATGCGGTGTATCTGTGGACTTTGCCGATGTTTCACTGCAATGGCTGGTGCTTCCCTTGGACTCTGGCTGCGCGCGCTGGCGTCAATGTGTGTCTGCGCAAGTTCGATGCACAGCAGGTGCTGGCGCTGATTGCACAAGAGCGGGTCACGCATTATTGCGGTGCACCGATTGTGCAGAGCGCGCTCGTCTCGGTACCGGAAGCATGGCGGCGCGACATCAAGCATCGTGTATCGACCATGGTCGCTGCCGCACCACCATCGGCTGCCATGATCGAGCAAATGGCAGCGATGGGTTTCGATCTCACGCACGTCTACGGGCTTACCGAAGTCTATGGACCCGCGACAGTATGTGCGAAACAGGAAGACTGGGCATCGCTGGACGCCGGTGGACAGGCGCAGAAAAATGCGCGTCAGGGA
>JBILCO010000231.1:0-3929 GCA_044353075.1 Burkholderiaceae bacterium | reverse complement strand
CATTCGCCTGAGCAAACCCGTCGCGCAATGTGGTTATGCGCTGTTTCCGAACGCAGAGCAGCATTTGCGATCGCGCCTGCGACTGGCCAATATCTATCCGCCTGAAACACTGCAGGAAACCATGGCCATTGCAGCGCAGTGTCAGTTTTCTCTCGATATGCTGCGATACGAATATCCCGATGAGCTGGTCCCGCAGGGTCATACGCCCGCCAGCTATCTGCACGAACAAACCTGGGCGGGTGCGCATCGTCGCTTTCCGGCAGGTATACCGGCCAGTGTCCAGCAACAGATACAGCATGAACTCACGCTGATTGCCGAACTCGGTTACGAGCCTTATTTCCTGACGGTCTATGACATTGTCAGCTTTGCCCGGCATCGCCATATTTTGTGTCAGGGACGCGGCTCGGCGGCCAACTCGGCTGTGTGCTATTGCCTGGGTATTACCGAAGTAGATCCGGCGCGCAGCAGTCTGCTGTTTGAGCGGTTTATCTCGAAAGAGCGCAATGAACCGCCGGATATCGATGTCGATTTCGAACATCAGCGACGTGAAGAAGTCATTCAATACATTTATGAAAAATACGGTCGCCATCGCGCTGCGCTGACCGGCGTGGTAATCAGCTACCGTCCGCGCAGCGCCTTGCGTGATTCAGGTAAAGCGCTGGGTATGGATTTACACCTGGTTGATCGTCTAACTCAAGCGTATCAGAGCTGGGACAGGGAAACCGGGCTGGACAATATTTTTCTTGAATCCGGTCTGGACCCCGAATCGCCCGTCGCTCACGCATGGCAGCAAATCGCTACCGATCTGATGGGTTTCCCGAGACATTTGTCACAGCACCCGGGCGGCTTTGTGATTGCGCGTGACAAACTCTCCCGGCTGGTTCCTATCGAAAAAGCGGCAATGGCCGATCGCAGTGTCGTGCAGTGGGATAAAGATGATCTCGATGCACTGGGTTTGTTAAAAATTGACATTCTCGCGCTGGGCATGCTGTCAGCACTGCGCCGCAGCTTTGAGTTGATATCGGCACAGCAGGGCGAGCCTTTCGAATTGCATGACATACCTGCAGAAGATGCCGCAACGTACGCGATGATCAGCAAAGCCGATACCGTCGGTGTGTTTCAGATTGAAAGCCGTGCGCAAATGAGCATGCTGCCGCGTCTGCAGCCACGGACGTTTTATGATCTGGTCATTGAAGTCGCCATCATCCGGCCCGGCCCGATACAAGGCGGAATGATTCATCCCTACTTGCGACGCAGGCAGGGCCTTGAAGCGATCACGTATCCAAGCGCCGATATGGAAGCTGCGTTGTCGCGCACGCTCGGCGTTCCCATCTTTCAGGAGCAGGTGATGCAGATCGCCATGCTGGCTGCAGGTTTTTCCGCAGGTGAGGCGGATCAGCTGCGTCGGGCCATGGCAGCCTGGAAGCGCAAAGGTGGTTTGGAAAAATTTCATGGTCGCTTAATGGAAGGCATGCTGGCACGAGGCTATACCGCTGAATTCGCCGAATCCATTTACCACCAGATACAGGGATTCGCCGAGTACGGCTTCCCGGAAAGCCATGCTGCAAGCTTTGCCTTGCTCGCCTACGCGAGCGCCTGGCTGAAATGTCACCAGCCGGCTGCTTTTCTGGCTGCCTTGCTCAACAGCCAGCCGATGGGTTTTTATTCACCCTCGCAGCTGGTTCAGGATGCGAAGCGACACGGCGTTGAAGTGCGCGCAGTCGATATCTGCATTAGCGACTGGGAAGCGACGCTTGAAGTAAACCAGGCAGCGCAACCCGCCGTCAGGCTGGGGCTGAGTCTGGTGCGCGGACTGTCGCAGGAAGCCGGCTGGCGTATCGAAGAGGCGCGGGCTATCCGACAGTTTCATGACCTGTCCGACCTTGCAATGAGGGCGAAGCTGTTATCGAGCGACATGCAGGCGCTTGCAGCCGCCAATGCGCTGCGCCGGCTGGCGGGACACCGCCATGAAGCCTTGTGGCATGCGTCCGTAGCGACATCGGACAAAGCCTTGCTGAAAACCGCTCCTCCGCCAGCCGACGCCATTACGTTGCCCGAGCCGACAGACATTCAGGAAGTCATCAATGATTACCGAATGCTGGGCCTGAGCCTGGGCCAGCATCCGCTGAGCTTTTTGCGTGAGCAGCTGTTGGCGCAACGGTTTTTGCCAGCGTCCACCCTGAACACCTTTGCACAAGGACAGTTTGCGCGTGCCTGCGGCATCGTCACCGTGCGTCAGCGACCCGGTACTGCGAAGGGAACGATGTTTGTCACGCTGGAAGACGAGACAGGCACAGTGAACGTGATCGTCTGGCCAGCGCTGGTCCGACTGCAGCGAAAAGAATTACTGAATGCCGACTTATTGGGCGTCTATGGAATATGGCAAAAAGAAAACAATGTGCAACATTTGATCGCTAAACGGCTAGTCGATCTCTCCGAACTCTTAGGTCAATTAAAAAATCGCAGCAGAGATTTTTCATAACAAACATTTCCAAGAACTAATGAGAGTTCCAGGTTACAAAGCTGCCTGAAACGAACTCCTCAGAAAAGGCCAACGCAGCGACGATGCCTTTGAGCTCAAGCGCTGAATACCACTAGGCCAACATTCTTCAAGAAGATCAACCTCAACCCAATACTTGAAAGTGAGACAGAAAAATCATGAGTTTAAATACCAATTTATCAATGGACTATAAATCTGATTCATATGAGCCCGGCAGGATAAAGGATCCCGCAACGATAGAGCATAAAGAATCAAATACATCGCCTTCGAAGAAGCATCGCTCCCAGCCAGTGATGTGCTCGCCTGAAAAAACAAAAAACCCTTTGCCTGCGCCAACCCTGCATGGCAGCCCGCAGTCTGAAGAAAAAACGACTGAGCATTTCAAATCGCCTGTAGGCGTGCCTACACTTCGGTTGCGTTCGGTGAAGTCGCCTTCAGATGGGGGTGACTCTCCACGGTCAGTAAAATCGCCAAGATCGCCGCGCAATGAACATGAAGTCATGTCGAGCCGCCGGCATCGTATTGATTCACCCAAGGCCAGAGTGACAGCGCAGCAGCAAGCCCCCGCTTTTGCATCTGCTCTGAACGCCACGGTAGTGCCGACCGTAACGCAGACGGTGACACAGACAGTCACGCAGACGGTAATCTCCACGCCAACCACTGGGGGTGCCGTATCGTCGGATAAAATCGCCCGGCAGCGTCTGAGTGCACCGCCCAACACCATCAATCTGCATAAATCCTCGCCTGAGCAAATGAATGCCCTGGCGGATCTCTGGATCCAAAAAATACTAGGCTCCTCGCTTGAAAAGGGCGCTGGCGTGGCACCTCTGACAGATGCAAAAATCAATGCGCTTGGACGTACCGACGGTAAAGTGCCACTGTCCGCGTTGCCACAAACTCTGCTAGACCTGAAAATTTCAGCGGATAAGCAAGACAAGGTGGAGTTAAATGGCTTGCTGCGCTCCATGCTGGCGAATCATCTGGCGCAGAGCGATGCAGGAAAGACGATCAAGACGATGCAAGTCACTGTCTTGCATGCAAACCCGAAGATGGCAGCGATTCATTTTGATGACATGATTGCCCTGGACGATCCGGATGCAGAAACCGAACTCAGGCAAGAGATGGCCACGACTGTTCGGGCTCAGGCCGAAGCCTGTGTTGATGTCACGTTCGGCCCGTCACGAAAGCTGTCAGAGTGCCGCTTGCCTCAGGATTTGCTGAATTTCTGGAAGATGATCGATGCCAGGCTCGTTAGAGAAGCCGCAAAAAATCCTGCGCTCAGCAAGGAGCAAGTGCTCAAAGCTCGCAGCAATCTCGGCTTCGATCTGCTGATCACTCGGCAGCTGTACCCCTTCGCACTCAAGCCTGCCCCTGAATCAGCTGCTACCGAAACAAAACAGGGCAAGGTGACTGCAAACATGGCGCTACC
>JBILCO010000103.1:0-7034 GCA_044353075.1 Burkholderiaceae bacterium | reverse complement strand
GATGCAATCAAGCACTTTGATGCCTAATAAATCGAAAGAAGGCCGGGACTAGCTCCCCGGCCTTTTGTTCAAGACTGACTTTGCGCTTCTCTTGCAGAGGCAAGTACGCTCAATCACGATCAATCATAATCCGGCACGATCAGGCCAGAGCTGGCACGCCGGGTTGTTTAGTCTCGTTCCCGGATACCCTGGGCAGATGCTCTAGCAAATCGAAAACTTCATCCTTTGACAGCACATAACGTTCCATCAATGTGTCCTTCAGCTGGGTCATCCAGTGCCGGTACTGCGCGATGGCCTTGAGCGTACGTGCATACAACTCGTCAGCCTTGTGCTCAAGCTCAAGCACGGAGGCATCAGGCGCACCGTCACGCCTTAGCTGTCGGTAATCGAGCTTGGATCTCGAATACATTGATAGCTGATTGACCATCAGCTCCAGCCTCGCAGTCACCTTTTGAATATCGTTCTGACTGCCGACCGAAATGCCACGGGCACCAAAAAATAATTCTTCAGCTGCGACACCGCCGTAGAGCTGCATGACTTCCTGTTCCAGCTCTTCGAGGGTCTGGAGTCCATTTTCAGGTGCGACCGACAGAACATAACCCAGAGCGCCCAGCTTGGAAACGGATTCGGTGCTGATTTTCAGCAGGGGAGACCGTGCTTTGACTTCCTCGATTGATAAACCCTGATTCAGCAGCGGGTCGATCTGCATGAAAAAATGTCCCAGTTCATGGAGAGCCACACGCTCGCGCTGCTTGTCTTTTTCAGCGCTGGCCGCGCGATCCGTCAGGCCAATCGCACTCCGTTCAAAGGCGCGAAACAGTAAATCGGTATCAATACGGGAGTTTTCTTCAATGGCAATCATGCTGGAGCGATCAACAACGCTCTCCAGCAGGGCAGGGGACAGGTTCGCGGTCACCTCGGCCACGGCATTCAGATCGAGTCGCTCCCAATCGATGACCTTCGCATCCTTGCGACCAAGAAAAACTTTGAGTAACTCCCGCCGTTCCGCTTTGTTCGGCAGACGAAAATTGATCTTCACACTGAAGCGGCGCAGCATCGCCTCATCCATTTCGCTGTTGATGTCATCAAAATTCGAGGCCACCACCCAAATGATTTCGCGGCCCTCGTCGCTGTGAATGCCATCAAGCAGACCTAGCAAGGTATTGGCGGTATCGTCGTCCCACTTGCGCTCGCCTCGACCACGCGGCATGAACAGTGACTGTGCCTCATCGAGGAAAATCATGCAGCGGCCCTGGGCGCAGGCTTTCTTGTAAATACTGCCGAGAGTCTTGGATCCGCCGCCGACCAGACCGGATTCCAGGCTGGAGCCTGAGGACTGTATTAACGGAATGTTCAGCTGCCGGGCCAGATAGCCTGCCAGTTTGGTCTTGCCGGTGCCTGCAGGTCCGGTCAGCATCACATTGAAAGGTTTGTCAATATTATGTGACTTATAGACCGAGCGATTGTGAATCATGGATTCGAGATGCTTGACTTCGCGTTTGATATCCTCCATCCCAATCAGATCATCGAGACTGCCATGCAATTTTTCAGGCAGCGTAACCTTTACCGATGACATCATGCCGTGCATGCCTTTTCTCAGCACAATTAGCATCAGTGCCAGCAAGAGCAATCCCACAAAATTCCTTGCAAGGAAGGAGACTGCCGTTTGCCCGAAGTTTTCCTCCCCGGGCGGTTCTCGTAGCACTTGCTGATTATTTTTCAGCCATTCGGCTTGGGCCATGGCATACGGTATGCCATGGCGCAGCAGTACCTCACGCTCCAGATTCACATGCGTTGTACTGGGAACTTTCACTGAAAATATTTTGTCTTGATCTTTGTATTTAATCAGGTAACGAGGAAAGTCGCTGAGCGGCTGCGCCAGCAGCAGATATTCCAAGGCTTCCTGATGATCCGGAATCCGTGTGATCAGTGAAATATCCTGACTGTAAACAACATTGGATGATTCCAGAAGTCGCGGCGCCCGCTCAACTGAAATAATCAGTGTACCCAGCAGCAATAAAGCAAAAAGCGCATTGCGTACCCAGGCGTGTTGGAGCAATTGCGACAAAGACTTGAATTTTGGCATGGGAATTGAAAGAAGAGGGCGCGGGGAGCGCGTTCTCCGATGAACCATTTGCAACCGGAGCCCGCGGTAGGACAGGCTGGCGGGAGGTAAGTTGCCTTGCTGAAGAAATTCTGACGTGAAAATTACACGAGGCCGAGGATGCGACCGATTTCGGCCAGATAGGGCGTGTCTCGGAGAATTTCCCCTTCAACACTGGCCATTAAATCATCGAGCACGCCGTGCGTTCCTTTGAGCGGTTGGGTCACCCGGGGTGAGCTTATGTCAGCTTCGTTCAGTGATTGCCTGAGGGCTTCAAGCTCCGTTTTGAGTGCTTGAACGCGCGACGAATTTTCAGGCGCAGCGGCCAGCTCCTGCTCGAGATCAGACACCAGACGCTGTATACGGTCCAGACTGAAAGACGGTGTGGGGCCGGATTCGACACTCATGATTTGACTCCCGAGGACATAAGGTAAGAGGGCGCACGCAGAACACCCCGCGTCAGTCGATCTTGGTGGAATCTCCAGCCAGTGTCAATTCAATCTATTTCGTGAGGTAAGTATGTCTATCAGGGAATATTGCAACCTCAATGTCATTTGCTGTGAGCCGGATACCCCGATCGCTGAAGTGGCGATGCTCATGCGCAAGCACCATGTGGGGGACGTGGTCGTTGTGGGACACCAGGGAGAGGGTGCACGCATCCCGATGGGCATCATTACGGATCGGGATATTCTGATTGAAACCATTGCGCTGGATATCGAAGCGAGGCTGTTTACAGCTTCAGATTTGATGAGTTCGCCGGTCACCACGGTTCACGAGGACGCTGAGGTTTCCGAAGCACTGGGCATCATGCGCGGCAAACGCGTACGCCGCCTGCCGGTGGTCACACGCGCGGGGACCCTGTTTGGCATGGTGAGCGTCGATGATTTTGTGAATTTGCTGTCTGCAGAGTTGTCCATGATTGCCGGCCTCATGGTTGAGCAGACGATCAGGGAGGGGCGTCTGCGCAAATAGACTCCTTCGCCTCATGCTCTTGCGATTTGAGGCGCCACAAGGAGCTGCTCGGAGAGAGGACTATCTTGAGGCTGTGTTTTACGGCCCTTCTGTGGTTTTGAATTTTTACAACGGAGTCATCATGGCACGCAATCTTGTTCGAAGCTCTCCCTTTAGCGACATTTCCCGATTCGATCCTTTTCGTCTTGACCCATTGCGCAGTATTGACGAGTTAATGCGCGATCTCAGCATGCTACCGACGATGGGCGGCTTTGAGGCTGAAGCCGGCATACGGCTGGATGTCGAGGAAACCGATCAGAGTTTTCTGGTCAAGGCAGATATGCCCGGTATCAAGAAGGAAGACATCAAGGTCGCTATTGACGGCAATCTGGTCACAATAGAGGCGCAGTCAGGGGGCGAAACAGAAGAAAAACAGGCGGGAAAGCTGGTCCGGCGTGAGCGATTTGCAGGCCAGCAATTCCGGCGTTTTAGCCTGCCGCAGGATATCGATGACAAAGTGGCCGAAGCTAGCTACAACAATGGCGTTTTGTCGCTGACCCTGCCCAAAAAATCGGGCAGTGTCGGCACAACACTGTCGATCAAGTAATCAGTTCCGTCAGGTCGTCCGACACGTCCGGACCGGTGTGGTCATCAGGCTGGTGGTCATCGGCGGTCATCAGTCTGTTGGTCATTGGGTTGGTGGTCTGACGGTCGGACGGACAAGCGGACAGAAGGTGTCCGATGTTATTGGGTCAGGGTTCCTTTGCCGGCAGTTTTAGACGCCCACCTCATTTTACATAATACAAATTATGCGGGTAATGGATGGGGTGATCGTGCCATCGTGGCGCCTGATCCTTCAGCGTGGAACCCAGCCACCGCAGACCGGGAAAATCTGACCGACGAAACAATCTGCATGGACACTGGCGAGATAGGCGACGAACATCGCATCTTCCCGGGCACTGACCAGGCGACCCAGCGGTACTTCACGTCGTAATCTCTCCTGAAACGCAGGATTAGACTGAACTTCGGGCGGGAAATAAGTGGGATTGTCGACAAAGTTCTGCGCAATCGCATTGACCTGAATGCCGGCTCCAGCGAGTTCAACGCCCACCGACTGGATATACGCCAGCTGCGCACCTCGCGCGGCGCTATAGGTGGACGCCCTTTTGATGCCTCGCAAAGCCGAAGCACTGCCGATCAGAATGATTTTGCCGCTGCTGCGCGCACGCATCTGCGGCAACACGGCACGCACCAGTCGTGGCAATGGATCGACCATGTGGGCAAATGCGTCACGCCATTCCTCCTCACCCGCTTGCCCGGCGGGCGTCGTTGGCGCAGCTATACCGAGGTTGGCAATCAGAATATCCACGTGGCCCGCCTCGGTTACGATCGCCGCCGGATGATCCGGGGTGACCAGCGCACGCTGATCGGCAATGACCGTAGCACCCAGTTCGCGGAAAACCTCCACCAGTACGGGCCCCATGAATGCATTGGCCTGAGTAATCAGAACGCGTTTACCGGCAAAGTTCAGTGGATTCATTGATATCTCGACAGGTTCAAGGGCATACGCGGATGATAGCCGATACTTTTGCGAGAACGCAGCACCCCACGCCGCCCTCTGCGTAGGATTGCAGTTCACTGACAACGTCCTGACCGGCATGAGAATACTCGTTGTGCACAATCGCTATCTGTATCGGGGTGGCGAAGACACGGTGGTGGATGCCGAAGTGAATCTGCTACGTCAGCATGGCCACCATGTGTGGGTTTACAGCCGTGACAACACCGACATCGAGCACATGACGCTCGTGGACCTTGCAACATCGACATTCTGGTCAAGACAGACAGTGCATGAACTGCGAAAGCTACATCAACAATTCGCTCCTGATTTGATTCACGCTCACAACATCTTTCCACTGATTTCACCATCGTTGTATAGCGTCGCTCAGCAACTCAGAATACCGGTGGTGCAGACCCTGCATAATTTCCGTCTGGTGTGTCCTCAGGCGATGCTGTTGCGCGATGGTTTGCATTGCGAAGCGTGCGTCGGCCGCTTGCCATGGCGAGCCATCTTGCACCGTTGTTACCGAAGCTCTCTGCCGCAATCGGCGCTGACCTCGGCCATGATCACAGTGCAGCGACTTCGAGGCGTCTGGCATAAACAGGTCAGCCGTTTCATCGTTTTGAATCAACTCTGCCTTGAGACCTTTGCGCGCGGCGGTCTGCCAGCCAACAAGTTGCGTATCAAACCTAATTTTGTCGAGTCATCCGGCGCACCGCAATGGCAGCACCGTCGTGGCGGATTATTTATCGGTCGACTCTCGGTTGAAAAAGGCATCGGCGTGCTCATCAGTGCGCTGAAAAAATTACCCGGCGTTCTTATCGATGTGTACGGAAAAGGCCCGCTGCAGTCGCTGGTCGAAGCCGCAGACAGTTTGCACTATTGTGGATTTCAGTCGGCCGATGTGCTGCGCCAGAAAATGCAAGAGGCCGCTTATCTGGTCATGCCAAGCACCGGCGTCGAAAGCTTCGGACTGGTTGCCATCGAGGCATTCGCATGCGGCACACCAGTCATCGCCACGCGCCATGGCGGTTTGCGGGAACTGATCGTTGAGGGTCAGACCGGGCTCCTGGTTCCGCCGAATGATGATGATGCTCTGGCGTCTGCGATTGCCTATGCAGAATCTCATCCTGATCAGATGCGTTGCATGGGTGTGGCCGCACGCAAGAGCTATCTTGATGCGTATACGCCCGAGCGCAATTATGAGCGGCTTATCCAGATCTACCATGAGGCAGTAAGCTCCGCTCCCCTGCCTTTAATGAATCATCTTGTCTATGCTGAAAATCGCTCTCGTCGTCAATGAACCACCGCCCTACCGCATTCCCGTCTTCAATTCGATCGCACGCGCTTCAGCGATTCAGCTGCAAGTCATTTTCTGCTGCCAGCGTGAACCCAATCGTTTCTGGGACCTGCCGCCTGTCGCTTTCGATCATGTCTTTCTGAAGGAGCGCATCCGCACGGTCAACGGTCGCTACATTCATAACAACCCTGACGTCATTCTGGCGCTTTCACGGTTCAGACCTGATGTGGTTCTGGGGAATGGTTTCAATCCAACGCATCTGTATGCCTTTGCCTGGACACGCGTTCTGCGTCGTGCTTATGTAGCGATGACCGATGGCACCCTGCAATCAGAGCAATCACTCAGCGGATTGCACCGCCTACTACGCCGTTATGTATACCGGCGCGCCAATGCGTTTGTGGCTGCCAGCGAAGGGGGAATGGCGCTTTACCGCAGCTACCGAATTCCAGCCGACCGATGTTTTCACTCCTGCCTGGCGATTGACAATGCCCGATTTGATCCGAAGGGGGTAACCATTAAAGACAAAAACTGGGATTTCCTTTTTTGCGGCCGACTGGAACCGGGCAAAGATCCGGAATTCGCAATGGAAGTCGCACTGCAATGCGCGCTCAGGATGGGGCGCCGGGTAAGTTTGCTCTACGCAGGATCGGGGACTCGGGAAGCCGCGCTGAGGGACCGCGCCCGTAATCTGAGTCAGTGGCTGACCGTGCATTTCCATGGATTTGCCAGCCAGACCGAGTTACCAGCGCTGTACCGTTCGGCGAAGATATTTCTGTTTCCCACGCGTGCCGACGTCTGGGGAGTCGTGGCCAACGAAGCCTGCGCTGCCGGCTTGCCTGTCATCGTCTCACCCTACGCCGGCGTGGCAGGTGAGCTGATCGTCAATGAAAACAATGGGTTCGTGCGCCCGTTGGATATCAGCGCCTGGACAGATTGTGCTGTCAGCTTGCTGGAAAATCCTGAACGACTACGCGTTATGGGTGAGCGTTCTTTGTCACTGGTGGCGGCTTATAACTTCGAATCGGCCGCAAAAGGCATCATGGATGCCTGCAACGCCGCTCACGAAGCCAATGTGGCTTACGCTTCCGTCAGCCGGCCGGTCTGATAATCATGGATCGCCT
>JBILCO010000287.1:0-3075 GCA_044353075.1 Burkholderiaceae bacterium | reverse complement strand
ATGCACCTGCTGCGCTCTAAACATTTCAATTAACGCAATATCCCATTTAGTTCCTTCGAAAGTCAATACCTGACAAATCCAGTCGGCTTTGCTATACTCGACCAAATTGTTCGGGAATACCGGGCATCCTTTCGCAGCACCGTTCGTTAATTTGGAGTAAGCCAATGCGTCTGACTACCAAAGGTCGTTTTGCTGTCACTGCGATGATTGATCTGGCCATGCGTCAGCATCACGGTCCGGTGACGCTCGCCGGCATCAGCCAGCGGCAGGAGATTTCCTTGTCGTATCTGGAGCAGCTGTTCGGCAAGCTGCGTCGCCACGAGATTGTGGAGTCGGTGCGCGGTCCTGGTGGTGGCTACAATTTGGCGCGCCGTTCCGAAGACATTACGGTGGCTGACATCATTATTGCGGTCGATGAACCGCTGGATGCGACGCAATGCGGTGGCAAAGAAAACTGCCATGGCGAGCGTGAAGCCTCTGGTGCGCGTTGCATGACCCATGATTTGTGGGCGACGCTGAATGCCAAAATGGTCGATTATCTGGATTCGGTCTCACTCAAGGACCTGGTCGATCAGCAAAAAGAAAAAGCCGTGGAACAAAAACCTGTCGTCGTGATGCAGCGCTCGCATCAGGCGGCCTGATTAAACGGAGTAAAGAGATGAACGCACCACTGGATCAATCCCTGTTGGAAAGCCTGAAGGCTCCGCATTTCCCCATCTATATGGACTATTCGGCGACCACGCCGATCGATCCACGCGTGGCTGACAAGATGATTCCTTATCTGCGCGAGCAATTTGGCAATCCTGCTTCGCGCAGCCATATGTATGGCTGGTCGGCTGAAAAAGCTGTCGAAGAGGCGCGTGAAGAAGTTGCAAAACTGGTCAACGCCGATCCGCGTGAAATCATCTGGACCTCTGGCGCGACTGAGGGCAACAACCTTGCCATCAAAGGCGCTGCGCATTTTTATCAGACCAAGGGCAAGCACATCATCACGGTGAAGACCGAGCATAAGGCCGTGCTGGATACCGTGCGCGAACTCGAGCGTCAGGGATTCGAAGCCACTTATCTTCAGCCGGGTGATGATGGCCTGATCACGGTACAACAATTGGCTGACGCGATTCGCCCGGATACGATCCTCGTATCGGTAATGTGGGTGAACAATGAAATCGGCGTGATCCAGCCGATCGACGAGATTGGCGAGCTGTGCCGCAGCAAGGGCATCATCTTCCATTCGGACGCTGCACAGGCAACCGGCAAAATGCCCATCGATCTGGAAAAAACCAAAGTGGATCTGGTGACTTTCACTGCGCACAAGAGTTACGGCCCGAAGGGTATCGGTGCCATGTATGTGCGCCGCAAACCGCGTGTGCGTATCGAAGCGCAGATGCATGGCGGCGGTCATGAGCGCGGTCTGCGCTCGGGCACACTGGCTACGCATCAGATCGTTGGCATGGGTGAGGCTTTCCGGATCGCCCGTGAAGAGATGGCCACCGAGATCCCGCGGATTCGCGCGCTGCGCGATCGTCTCGCTGCCGGTTTGGGCAAGATCGAAGAAGTTTATGTGAACGGTGACATGGCACACCGTGTGCCGCACAACCTCAATATCAGCTTCAACTATGTCGAGGGCGAATCGCTGATCATGGCGATCAAGGACATCGCCGTGTCCTCCGGTTCGGCCTGCACATCCGCCAGCCTGGAGCCATCGTACGTATTGCGCGCGCTGGGTCGCAGCGATGAGCTGGCGCACAGCTCGATCCGTTTCACCTTCGGGCGTTTCACTACCGAAGCCGATGTGGATTTTGCGATCGAGCTGCTGACTCAAAAGGTCCACAAGTTGCGCGAACTTTCGCCGCTGTGGGATATGTACAAGGAAGGGATCGATATCAATTCGATCCAGTGGGCAGCACACTAATTTTTTCAGGAGCAGATCATGGCTTATTCGGACAAAGTACTGGACCACTACGAAAACCCCCGCAATGTCGGTGCTTTCGATAAGGGTGACGAAACGATTGGTACTGGCATGGTGGGCGCACCTGCCTGCGGCGACGTGATGAAGCTGCAGATCAAAGTGGGCGCCGATGGTGTGATCGAAGATGCAAAATTCAAGACGTATGGCTGCGGCTCGGCGATTGCTTCATCGTCGCTGGTGACGGAGTTGGTCAAGGGTAAAACCCTGGACCAGGCGCTGTCGATCAAAAATACGCAAATCGCCGAAGAGCTGGCGCTGCCACCGGTGAAGATTCACTGCTCCATCCTTGCTGAAGATGCGATCAAGGCCGCTGTTGCGGACTACAAGGCGCGTCATGGCGAGGAACAAAAGGTCGCCTGAGTTTGCGAGTATGAATCCCGGTGTTTGCCGGGATGACGTATCAACGTGGGAAGAGAATCATCATGACAATTACTCTGACTGAAAAAGCGGCGAAGCATGTGTCACGCTATATCGAAAAGCGAGGCAAGGGCATTGGTTTGCGCTTTGGTGTGCGAACCACCGGTTGTTCGGGGCTTGCGTACAAGCTTGAGTATGTGGATGAGAGCGCCTCTGAAGACCAGATCTTTGAATCGCATGGCATCAAAGTGTTCGTCGATCCGAAAAGCCTGCCCTATATCGACGGCACCGAACTGGATTTTGCGCGCGAGGGTCTGAACGAAGGCTTCAAGTTCTACAACCCGAATGTAAAAAATGAGTGCGGTTGCGGCGAAAGCTTCACTATTTAACCAGTAATACCGGTGTTGAAGAGGCCTGTTGCAGCATGACAGGCTTTTCTTTTTAGAAGCGTATGGAAAATCATTTCGACCTGTTTCAGATGCCCGCCCGTTTCGCGATCGATGCTGTGCAGCTGGATGCTGCCTATCGTGAGCTGCAAGGTCGTGTGCACCCTGACAAGTTCGCGGCCGCCAGTGATCCCGAAAAGCGGGTCGCCATGCAGTGGGCCACACGCGCTAATGAAGCCTACAAGACCCTGAAAAGTCCGCTGCGTCGTGCCGCCTATTTGTGCGAGTTGAATGGCATTGATCTGGGTATTGAATCGAACACCGCGATGCCGCCGGCATTTCTGATGCAGCAGATGGAATGGC
>JBILCO010000286.1:0-3076 GCA_044353075.1 Burkholderiaceae bacterium | reverse complement strand
CCAAACACTGCTGCCCGAGGTGCAGCGCCTGTTGCAACAAGTCGAGGGGCTGGCCAGCCTTGCCCAGAGTGCGGCCGCCGGGGAATCAGGGCGGCTGTCGATCGCTTTCGTTCCTATGGCGGATTACAGCGTACTGCCTTCGGCACTGCGCGAATTCCGTGCTGCACTGCCCTCGATACATCTGGATCTGCAGGAAGCAACAACCGACGTACAGATTGACTTGCTGGCCTCGGGCCGCATCGACGTCGGGTTTCTGCTGCCACCGCTACCAGACAAACTCAACGTCGACGTCGACTACCTGCCGCTGACCTCAGAGCCACTGGTGCTGGCGCTTCCTGAAGGCACAACCACCACCAAAACCAAAATGTCGCTCAAGCGTTGCGCCGACCTGCCACTGATTATCTTCCCGCGCCGCATGAGCCCCGCGTTTCACGACCAGATCTTAGGGTGTCTTCGCGACGCCGGACTGAGTCCGCGCATTGGACAAGAAGCGATACAAATGCAAACCATCGTGAGCCTGGTTTCGGCCGGCATGGGCTTTGCGCTTGTGCCACAATCCGTGTCCAACATGAAGCGGCCGGGCGTGGAGTACCGGGCATTGCTGGAGACCTCGCCCTGGGTGGAAATCGGTCTGGCCTGGCGACGCGACAATCCCTCTCCCGTGCTGGCCGCTTTTCTTGACTTGATGCGAAAGACGAGCTGAATGCTGATTCATCCGATGCCGGACCCGATCGCCCTGTCGATCGGTCCTTTTGCGGTGCGCTGGTATGGACTGATGTACCTGACCGCGTTCATTCTTTTTATCGTGCTGGGCCGCCTGCGTATCCGGCAGCCACATATTGCCGCACAAGGCTGGCGCCATGAAGACGTGGATGACATGCTTTTTTATGGCGTACTCGGCGTGGTCATTGGCGGACGTCTGGGTGAAGTACTGTTTTATCACCCGATGTACTACCTTGCACGACCGATGGAAATCTTCGCCATCTGGAATGGTGGCATGTCCTTTCATGGTGGCTTCCTCGGCGTGATGGTGGCGATGGCGCTGTGGGCCAGAAAACATGATCGTCGTCTGATGGAAGTGATGGACTTCATCGCACCGCTGGTGCCGCTGGGTTACGCGGCTGGTCGTATCGGCAATTTCATCAACGCTGAACTGCCCGGTCGCGCTGCCGATCCCGCACTGCCCTGGGCGATGATCTGGCCCGGCATTGATCCTCTTCCCCTGCCTCGACATCCGTCACCGCTGTATCAGGCTGCGATTGATGGCGTGCTGTTGTTCATCGTGTTGTGGCTATATGCACGCAAGCCTCGCCCCTATCTGGCCGTCAGTGGTGTCTTCGCCGCGGGCTATGGCATGGCACGCTTCTTTACCGAATATTTTCGAATGCCGGACTATGAGGTCAGTAT
The DNA here is from genome assembly GCA_044353075.1 of Burkholderiaceae bacterium. Lineage (GTDB taxonomy): Bacteria > Pseudomonadota > Gammaproteobacteria > Burkholderiales > Burkholderiaceae_D > Pernthalerella. The sequence goes on along the minus strand of JBILCO010000286.1, from coordinate 1,669 downwards.
CGCCGGCTGGACCCTCTCGGCAGGACAAATGCTGTCGCTGCCGATGATTGTGCTGGGTCTGGTCTTGCTGTTCATCGCTTACAAGAAAAAAAATGAGGCGCTGTCATGAACGCCAATCTCTACGCGCTGTTTCGTTCCCGCTTTCCGCAAGATCTCGATGATTGCTGGCTTGAGACTGAAGATGCGAGTTTTTACAGCTGGCGTGATCTGGAACGCGGCACCGCAAAGATCGCCAATCTGTTCGCCAGCCTGAAGCTGCCGGCCGGTTCGCGCATTGCGGCGCAGGTAGAAAAATCACCTGAAGCACTGATGCTCTATCTGGCGACCGTACGGGCCGGCTTTGTTTATCTGCCGCTGAACACCGCGTATCGTGCGTCGGAGATGGACTATTTCATCGGCAATGCCACGCCCGCCGTCGTGGTCTGCTCGCCGAGCAATTTTGGCTGGATCACTCAAATCGCTTTCCGCGCCGGCACGCGTCATGTGTTCACACTGGATGAGCCGCATCAGGGACGCAACAGCGGCACACTGCTATCGCGAGCGGTCCATCAGTCCGATGAATTCGACACCGTGCAGCGCGAACCGGACGATCTGGCTGCCATTTTGTATACATCCGGCACCACAGGACGCAGCAAGGGCGCGATGCTCAGCCACGGCAATCTGGCCTCTAACATTCGCGTGCTGCACGAAGCCTGGCACTGGCAGACGGGCGATGTGCTGCTGCATGCCCTGCCGCTGTTTCACATTCACGGCTTGTTCGTCGCCGCACATGGCGCGCTGATGAATGGCAGCAAAATGATTTTTCTGTCGAAATTTGACGGCAGCAAGGTGATACAACAACTGCCGCGCGCAACCGTGTTCATGGGTGTGCCCACTTACTATGTGCGCTTGCTCTCGGATCCTTCACTGGACGACCAGACCTGCAAAAATATCCGCTTGTTCGTCTCGGGCTCCGCGCCGCTGCTGACGGAAACCTTCGAGACCTTCACGAAAAAAACCGGACACACGATACTTGAACGTTATGGCATGAGCGAAACCGCGATGCTGACGTCGAATCCCTATGCGGGTTTACGTAAAGCCGGCACCGTAGGGCCCGCTTTGTCCGGCGTCTCGGTACGCGTCGTGAATCAGAACGGCGAACTTTGCCCGACTGAAGAAATTGGTGATATTCAGGTACGCGGCCCGAACATCTTCAAAGGCTACTGGCAAATGCCAGAAAAAACTGCCGAAGAATTTACCGGAGATGGCTATTTCAAAACAGGCGATGTCGGTCGCTTTGATGCGGAACGCTATCTGTCGATCGTCGGGCGCAGCAAGGATTTGATTATTTCAGGTGGCTACAACGTCTATCCGAAAGAAATCGAATCTGTCATTGACGAAATACCGGGCGTACTTGAATCGGCGGTGATCGGCGTGCCGCATCCGGATTTCGGTGAAGCAGTGGTTGCCGTGGTGGTGATGCGCGATGGCGCTGTCATTGCCGAGGCGACGATGATCGATAGCCTGAAAACGCGCATCGCCAACTTCAAGGTACCCAAGCGTGTACATTTTGTGCCTGAGCTGCCACGCAACACGATGGGCAAGGTGCAAAAAAATATGCTGCGCGAGCAATTAGGTTGAACCGCTGGCCACGCCTTTATCGAAACGCTTTATAAAACATATAGCCCGC
>JBILCO010000082.1:0-7557 GCA_044353075.1 Burkholderiaceae bacterium | reverse complement strand
GCCGTGCTGGCAGGCGGCATGATGGGTTTCGTGCCCGGACGTTCGATGGCGGCTGGCGGCAATTACGAAGCCATGCTGGTTAATTGCATTGATCCTCGGTTCACCACGCTGAGCTGGCAATACATGGGCCTGCTCTCGGGCGTGGATCGCGAAAAGCTGGGTGACAACTACAGCCATTTCGTGATGGCCGGCGGTCCGATCGGCGCGGTTCATCCGAAGTTTGCGCCCTGGCACAAGACGTTTTGGGACAACCTCGAAATTACAGTGGCGCTGCATCACATCAAACGTGTGGTCGCGCTCTCCCATCGCGATTGCGGCGCGGCGAAGCTGGCTTACGGCGCAGCCGGTGTGGCCGAGAAAGAAGTGGAAACCGGCTCTCATGCCGAGGCACTGGCGATGTTCCGCAAGGAAGTGAACACCCGTCATCCCAAGCTGAGTGTCATCACCGGCATCATGGATCTCACCGGTCGCGTCGACCTCGTCGGCTAAATCAGCAAACGACGCGAGCCAATAAAAAATCACCGGTAGTCGCTTCGAAAATCCCGGGCCACAAGCCCGGGATTTTTCGTTGGGCAGACGTCAGAGATGTGATCAGGCAGCCGCTTTGCGCCCAGCGATATACTTCACGCCGTTCGGACCATAAGTCTCGGTGTGCAAGACATCGGCGTTCAGATGAAAGGTATCGCCGGCCCGGCAATGCGTTTCCTTGCCATCGACGACGACGCGAATTTCACCTTCGATGATCATCGCTTTGGCTTCGAACGGATGGCTGTGCAAATCCATTGCCTTGTTGGCTTCGCGTTCAACCACAACGACTTCAAAGCCTTCGTCTTTCAGCATTTGTGTGAATGCCTGCTGGTCCATAGTGTCTCCCTGGTTTTATTGGGTTGAAATCAGTTTCACGAGTGTTAACAGCGTCTGATTGACGGGTGTAGGTACGCCTGACAATACACCCTGCCTGCAGACATAACCATTCAGGTAATCGATCTCATTGGGTTTGCCGCGTGCCACATCCTGCGCGGTCGATGAGTATTGCGTCGCCATGTTGGTTGACACCAGTCTGACGGTTTCATAGCTGTCGCCCGGCACGTCCACACCGATGGCCTTCGCCACGGCAAGACATTCGGTCACGATGGTGCGCATCAGGTCACGCACGCCATCTCCCTCGACCAGCTTGCCATAGGGTTTTTGCGCGATCGCCGACAGGGCGTTGTAAGCGCAATTAACGATCAGCTTGCCCCACAAGATACCAACAATGTTGGTTGAGACCTGCACCGGCACACCGGCTGCGGTGCTCATGGCAGCGATCTGCTGACTCACCGGTGAATCCCCAATCACCAGTTCACCTCGCCCGTGATGTTTCAGGTGGCCCGGCCCGGCCATTTCAGTGGCCACATAGACGACCGCGGGTATCACTCGCTGGGGCAAAATACGCTGCAGGATCTCGGCATTTTCAACGCCGTTTTGTAATGACAACACGATCGCATCCGGTGACAAATGTGGCAGCATTTCCCGTGCAGCGGTTTCGGTATCGGTCGATTTGACGCAGAAAAGGATGATCCGCGCATCGGCAATATCGCTAACGCTGGTGCTGGCACGAAGCTTTACCCGCTCCGTGAAGTTCAGCGTCTCAAGCAAGAGTCCCTGCGCCTGAATGGCATCGACATGCGACGGACGACCAATCAGGGTGACCGAATGACCGGCCCGCGCGAGCATGCCGCCGAAATAACAACCGACCGAGCCTGCGCCCATGACGGCAATGGTGGTTTCCTTCTTGTCTGCAGACAGCATGCTTACCCCGGCGGTGAGAGCGATTTCTGATGAGCGTCTTTCAATGCGCAAATATACAGGAAGCAGCCCCGGGGTTCGGGCGTCCGATAGCATCGTATGCTGGCCTGAATTACGGTCTGCGTATCGAAGGTCAGCGGATGGTCGGCACGCTGTTCGAAGCAGATATGGCGCCCTTTATTGCGACGGATATCCTGCCGGTCGAACAAAGACAGCGCCCCTTGCACACCAGTGCAAAGCGTTTCGTGTCCATCGCTCATTCTTTCGTTGTGAGTCAGCTCAGGTCTGACCTTCGGGAAGCGTGAATGGCGGATTGAATGAAAAAAGCAGTGGTGCAGATCAGGTCGGTTTGTCGGTTTTGTCGATCTCTGTAAACACTTGCTGTGCCATTGCGAAAGCGCTGTTGGCGGCAGGCACACCGCAATAAATCGCGGTCTGTAACAACGCCTCGGCGATTTCCTCACGGGTGACGCCGTTGTTCGCAGCCGCTCGCAGGTGCAGCTTCAATTCTTCCTCGCGATTCAGCGCTACCATCATGCAAATGGTCATCAGGCTACGGGTGTGTGCAGGCAATCCCGGACGCGTCCAGATTTCACCCCAGGCATAGCGGGTAATCAGATCCTGAAAGTCCGCATTGAAGTCCGTGCGATTGGCCTGCGCCTTGTCGACATGCGCATCACCCAGTACCTTGCGGCGCTTTTGCATGCCTTGCTCGTAACGTTCTTTTTCGTCCATCTCAAACCTTTTCATTCAGCAGAAAATTGAGCACGTTCTGAGTGAATGCCTGAGCGGCCTCCCAGTTCGATAAATGCGCCGCATTGAGCACCACGTACTGTGCCCCGGGAATTGCACGTGCGATCAGTTCGCCATGCTCGGGTGGCGTGGATTTGTCATGCCGACCGGCGATTACGAGCACAGGCGCAGCAATCTGTGGCAATTCGGCGCGCTGATCCATATCACGCACTGCAGCGCAATTCGCGACATAGCCCTCCACCGGAGTATCGGCCAGCATGCGTCGGACACGCTCTACCTGGGCCGGCGCATGCGCAAGAAAATCCGGCGTGAACCAGCGATCAAGTACCGTATCAATGATGGACACCATGCCTTCCTGCCGCACCTTGCTGATACGCGCATTCCATACCTCGGGCAAACCAATCGCAGCACTGGTATTGCACAAGGCCAGGCGATCAATCCGGTTGGGCGCATGAATCCCCAGCCACATACCGGTCATGCCACCCATCGACAGTCCGCAGAAATGAGCGCGCTGAATCTGCAACTGATCCAGCAGCGTCAGGACATCAGCACCGAGTTGTGCAATCGTATACGGACCGGGAGAGACATCGGAGCGTCCATGACCGCGCGTGTCATAGCGCAGCACACGAAAATGTTCGAGCAATGCGGGCATTTGCGGCAACCACATATCCATATTGGTGCCGAGTGAATTTGACATCACCAGCACTGGCGCATTTTCATTCCCTGTAGCGGTCTCCAGCTGGTAGTGCAATTGGCCCGTGTTGGTTTGAATGAATGGCATGATGATTCCCTGATGATCGCGTGTTGTGGTCTACCGATACGTTGACTGTATTTCGCTTGTGCCTCGCTTGTGCCTCGCTTGTGTCTCGCTTGTGCTGCGCTTATGTCTTGCGCAGCCGGTGGTGCTCAAGTACCCGATCGATAAAGGCCGGCGCTTCACCCGTGTAACGTTCAGGGTCAAGCAATGCGTCAAGCTTCTCCGCAGAAAAATCCGCCGGCAGGCGCGGGTCAGACTGAAGTGTGTCGCGCAATGATTGCCCGCTCTCCACCGCTTTGTGACACGCACTCTCAACCAGATCGTGCGCAGCCGCGCGACCGATCTGCGAGGCTAGTGCCAGTGATACTGCTTCGGCCATGACCAGACCTTGTGTGAGGTCAATGTTGGCGCGCATCCGTGCTGCGTCGACAGACAGGCCTGGCATCAGTTCTCGCAAATGATTGAGTGCCGCTGACGTCAGCATCGCGATTTCAGGCAGTGTGTCCCATTCGGCCTGCCAGCTGCCGAGTGCGCGTTCCTGTTCCTGCACCATCGATGCGAGCATGGTCGACACCAGTGCGGGTACCCGTGTCACACATGCCAGGACTGCAGAGCAGGCAACCGGATTGCGCTTGTGCGGCATCGTGGATGATCCACCGCGACCCGGTGCCAGCGGTTCGGCCAGTTCAGCGATTTCGGTTTGTGCGTGCAAGGCAATATCGCGTGCGATTTTTCCCAGCGTACCAGCCAGCAGACCGAGGGTGGTAGCCATCTCTGCAAAACGGTCGCGGTGCGTGTGCCAGGGGAGTGCCGGCAAATCCAGCGATAAATCTCTCGCGAGTGCCGTTGCAACAGTCAGACCGCGATCACCGAGACTGGCGAGTGTGCCCGTGGCACCACCGAATTGCAGCACACACAAGCGCTCGCGCAGTGTCTGCAGGCGGTCCTGATGTCGCATCAGGGCATCCAGACAGCCGGCGATTTTCAAGCCCAGTGTGGTGGGCTGCGCATGCTGCATCCACGTTCGCCCCATCATGATCGTCGTGCGATGCTGGCGGGCGAGTGCTGCCAGCATGTCGGCCAGCTCTGCGAGATCGCTGGTGATCAGATCAATCGCTTCACGTAATTGCAGCACCCTGCCGCTGTCAATGACATCCTGACTGGTCGCACCCCAATGCACATAGCGGGCAGCGTCGGTGTTGATGTGCGCTACGGCGGCGGTCAGTAGCTTCACCAAGGGAATCGCAAGATTACCAGCACTGGCAACGGCTCTCGATAGAGCAGCCGCGTCAATCTGATCCGCCTTGCATGCGCTGACAATAATCTCGGCGGCGCTGCGGGGAATCACCTCTTCGGTCGCCAGGGCACGTGCCAGCGCGGCCTCGACCTCCAGCATGCTTTGTATCGTGTTCCGATCGGAAAAAATACGCTGCATGCCTTCGCTGGTAAACAAGCCCGCCGTCAGTAATGAAGTAGTCATGATATTCAGACTTGAATCAGAGATCGAAGAAGACGGTTTCATCGGCCCCGCCACCAATCACAATAGTCCAGTGAAGATGCGACGGATCATTGGTTTGCGGCGATGCGATCAGGGTTGCCCGCCTTGCTTCCGGTATCGCGCACAGAACAGGATCGGACCCATGATCGTCACCGGGAAAATACAGGCGGGTAACCAATTGCCGCAACAAGCCGCGTGCAAAGATGCTGACCAGAATATGCGGCGCCTGACGTTGACCCACCATCGCAGGAACTGCGCCGGGCTTGATGGTGTTGAACACGAATTCGCCTTGCGCATTCGTGGGCTGGCGGCCAAAACCCCTGAAGCCTTCCTGCAAGGGCAAATTTTGCGTGTCTGCCGGGTGCGCATATTTGCCATGCGCATTGGCCTGCCATAGTTCGATCATGCCATCGGGTATCGGCTGACCCTCGGCATCCAGCAGTCGTCCATGAATCGTGATGCGTTCGCCCTCGATGGAAGGCGGCGCGAGATCACGGGTATTGAGCCAGTCAAGACCGATGTGCAGATAAGGACCGACCGTCTGCGACGGCGTTGGTAAATGGCTCATCTCAGCGCTCCATGGGTGTCGCATGCCGGCCGCGCAGCACGATATCGAACTGCAAACCGAGCGCATATTGCGGCTCGGTCAGATCGAGTCTGAAATTCGCAACCATGCGCTGCCGCGCGTGTTCATCAGGCACACTCTGATAAATCGGATCAAAAGCGAGCAAAGGATCACCAGGGAAATACATTTGCGTCACCAACCGCGTCGCGAAAGCATGGCCGAAAAGCGAAAAATGAATATGCGCCGGTCGCCAGGCATTCGGATGATTTCCCCACGGATAAGCGCCGGGGCGAATAGTAAGAAAGCGATAGTTACCCTGTGCATCGGTCATGGTACGGCCATTACCGGTGAAATTCGGATCGAGTGGCGCATCATGCTGGTCGTTCTTGTGCTGATACCGACCTGCCGCATTGGCCTGCCAGATTTCGATCAGCGTATGCGGCACCGGACGACCGTCCTCATCCAGCACACGTCCGGCAACGATAATGCGCTCACCGATGGCCTCACCTGCATGCTGTCGGGTCAGATCAGCATCCTGTGCCTGCACCTGCTCATGACCAAACACGGGCCCGGTTATTTCCGACAAAGATTGCGGCAGCAGTATCAGCGCTTGGGATGGCGAACGTTTGACGGTGGACGCATACGGTGGATGCAAATAATCAGGTTGCGCACCCGGCGGTGCCTTTCGATAGAAAAGCAAATCAGACATCGATCGTCCTTGGCGGGTTGTGTGTCATCAGGCGGCACGCAAAGGTACACCACTGAGGATTGCCAATGCATCGAGGGTCAGTCCCTCGGCCATGTCGCGCACCAGCAGTTCTCCATCAACGATATCGATGACGGCCAGATCGGTATAGATGCGCGATACGCATGCAACACCCGTCAGCGGATAGGTGCACCGATCGACAATTTTGCTCTGCCCTGCTTTGGTTTGATGCTCCATCATCACGAACACACGCCTGGCACCACTGGCCAGATCCATCGCGCCCCCCACTGCAGGTATCGCGTCAGGTGCGCCGGTATGCCAGTTCGCCAGGTCACCGTTGCGCGACACCTGGAATGCACCGAGCACGCAGATATCGAGGTGACCACCCCGCATGATGGCAAACGAATCAGCCTGATGAAAATAGGCGCCGCCGGTCAGCAGGGTGACGGGCTGCTTGCCTGCATTGATCAGGTCGCCGTCTTCGGTGCCGGGTGCGGGCGCCGGGCCCATACCCAGTATGCCGTTCTCGCTATGGAGGAAGATATCTTTCGAGGGTTCGAGATGATTCGCCACCAGCGTCGGCAATCCAATCCCGAGATTCACATAGCAGCCCTCGGGAATATCTCGGGCCACGCGCTGGGCGATTTCATCGCGGGTAAATCGTTTCATCGTGCATCTCCTGCGACATGCACGACACGCTGAACAAAAATACCCGGCGTGACAATCACCTCAGGATCGAGCTCACCCAGCGGCACCACCTCGTTCACCTGCGCGATCGTGCATTTAGCCGCCATGGCCATCACCGGACCAAAATTGCGCGCTGCCTTGCGATACACGAGGTTTCCCCAGCGATCGGCTTTCCATGCGCTAATCAGCGCAACATCGGCGTGAATCGGCGACTCAAGGACATAGTGACGTCCGTTGATGAGGCGGGTCTCCTTGCCTTCGGCGAGCTGGGTACCGTAACCGGTGGGCGTAAAAAATCCACCGATGCCAGCGCCGGCCGCGCGAATACGTTCAGCGAGATTCCCCTGAGGCGTCAACTCCAGTTCGATCTGACCACTGCGGTAAAGCCCGTCAAACACCTGTGAATCAGTCTGTCGCGGGTATGAGCAGATCACCTTGCGCACGCGCCCGGCAGCCAACAAGGCCGCCAGACCGGTATCGCCATTGCCTGCGTTGTTGTTGACGATAGTGAGGTCACTCGCGCCCTGCGCGATGAGGGCATCAATCAGCGCGCTAGGCATGCCTGCATTGCCAAACCCGCCAATCATCACGGTCGCGCCATCGGGGATGCCGGCCAAGGCCTCGGCGATATCCGGAAAAATCTTGTCAATCAAACGGTGGTCTCCCGGCGCGCAGGTTCGCACACCCTATCAGCTTGTCTGCAGGAAATGCGGTGCAGGCAAAAGTTTGTTTCCTGAATAAGCATCGCAGTGTATCCCCGGCATTTCCCCACTGCAAGATCATGAGCATTTCTCCGAACGAGG
>JBILCO010000257.1:0-3473 GCA_044353075.1 Burkholderiaceae bacterium | reverse complement strand
AAAGCAACGATTATCAAAAGAACATGAAGTTCCGTTACGGTAATCCCCCACCGTGTCCTGTATTTGACTCCACCGCCGCGGTTAAGCCCCGTCAGTTCGTCCGACTCCATTCATGAGCGCCCCACCATGCAGACTTTCATTCACGCCAAAACCGACTCCATCGGTTCCCATCAGCTGCCTGAGCCAGACACTGAAAAAATGCCCGTGGCAGCCGCCACTCGACCCTTGACGATTGCAGAAGAAATCGATGCGCTGACAGATCCGAGTTTCATGACATCACTCGCCCGCGGGCTGGCGGTCGTGAAGGCTTTCAGTGAGCAACGTCGCGCCATGACGATCGCCCAGCTCAGTCACAAGACCGGGATACCGCGCGCCGCAGTTCGCCGCTGCCTGTACACCCTCAAACAGCTGGGCTATGCCGATTCGGAAGCCAATAATTTTTATCTGAAGCCGAAAATTCTGTCGCTCGGCTATTCCTATCTGTCGTCAACGCCGCTGACGATCTCGGCGCAGCCCGCACTCAATAAAATCAGCTGCCAGCTCAATGAATCCTGCTCAATGGGTGTACTGGAAGAAAGCGATGTGCTTTATCTCTCCCGCTCACAGAGTTCACGCGTGATGTCGGTCGCGCTGAATGCGGGCAGCCGCGTGCCTGCTTACTGCACATCATTGGGCCGGGTACTGCTGGCTGCGCTGTCGGAGGATGAGCTCTGTGATTATTTTTCAAAAGCCCGGCTGATCGCCCATACCGATCGCACGGTCACGACAGAAAGCGAGCTGCGCGACATTCTGACTGAAGTACGGCAGAAGGGTTATGCGATCGTCGAAGAAGAACTGGAAATCGGTCTGCAATCGATTGCCGTTCCGGTGCGTGGCGCCGCAGGCACGATTGTCGCCGCTGTCAACGTGGGGGCACAGACCAACCGTACAACGCGCGCACAGCTCGAACAGATTTTTCTGCCGGCCTTGCTGAATACTGCCAGCGAGCTGTCCGTGCTGTTGCCGTGATTTTCAACATGCTTCAGGCTGGACGGGCGCGGGTGCGAAATGCCGCTGGCGACAGGCCCGTCTGACGCTTGAAGAAACGGGTGAAATACGCAGGGTCTGAAAAACCCAGCGCCTCTGCAATATCCTTGACCGGCATCGAGGTGTAAATCAGATGCCTTCTCGCTTCCAGACCCAGCCGCGCATGAATCAGCGCCAGCGCAGAATGATTCGTCAGCTGCCGGCAAAGCGCATTCAGGTGCGCGACGCTGATACCCAGCTTGTCCGCATAGTAGACCAGCGGGGGCTGGTGACTGAAGGCCACGTCAATCAGTTGTGAAAACCTCGCCAGATGCTCGCGCCCTCGCGCCAGAGGCATCTCCTCCTGCGCGGGCAACAGCCTCGATAGCCACACCAGTAGTGATACCAGTTGGGCTTCGATCAGCAGACCGCGGTGGGGATCGCGACTCGCATACGCTTGGTGCACCGAATGAAACGCCATCTCGATCTGCCTGCGCTCATCGCTTTGCGAGAGCATGCACACGGCCGGAGCCGTCATTGCATGCAGCGCCGTACCGAGACCGGTTTGCAGACGTTCGAAAAATACATAAGACAGCGTAATGACGTCACCGTCAGCCTCCGGAGAAAACCGGAATCCGTGCACGCCATGTTGCGGCACCAGCAGGACCTGACCGGCTGACAGCGTATCCCGACGATCATCCAGCACGATGCTGGCCTCACCCCGGGCCAGCCAGAGCATCTGGAACAATCCATGATGCCGGTGCGGCTGAATCTCCCAATTGTGCAAGCGGCTGCGCGAGGCGATGGATTCGCAATGAACCAGATCCGGAGCGATTTCCGGACCCTGCTCCCCGTACAAATGGTAGACGGGCACTGTACGTTGCAGACTCTTTTGAACAGTCATTTGATGGCAAACATCCGTCTGGAATCCTCGAAATGTACAAGTATTCCATGGGAAAGTCTATTCCATTGCCTGGGCACTGAGCCCATGATCACCACCTGAAACAAAAGCGCCCGTCGCGCTACTTGGGACAAGATCATGAAAACGCAGGTTGCCATCATCGGCGCTGGCCCGTCAGGCCTCCTTCTGGGGCGGCTACTGGAATTGCAGGGTATCGATAACATCATCATCGAGGCCAAATCGCCCGATTACGTACTCTCGCGCATTCGTGCCGGCGTGCTCGAGCAAGGCACACAAAATCTGCTGCGCGAAGCGCAAGCGGGCGAGCGCATGGACCGCGAAGGTCAGGTACACGAGGGCTTCGCGCTGTCTTTCCTCGGACGTGTTGAACGCATTGATCTCAAAGCGCTCACCGGTGGCAAAACCGTCATGGTGTACGGCCAGACCGAAGTCACCAAAGACCTGATGGCAGCGCGTGCCGCTTCAGGCAGTGTGAGCATTTATGAAGCCGACGATGTGGCGCTGCATGATTTTTACGGCGACCAGCCCTCGGTGACCTACACAAAAGACGGGCAACGACACACGATTCGCTGCGACTACATCGCCGGATGCGACGGATTTCACGGCATCGCCCGCAAATCCGTGCCTGGGGACGCCATCCGCCTGTTCGAGCGCATCTATCCCTTTGGCTGGCTCGGCATACTGTCGCGCACACCGCCGGTGGCGCATGAACTGATTTATGCGAATCATGAGCGCGGCTTTGCCTTGTGCAGCATGCGTTCGGAAACGCTGTCACGCTATTACGTGCAATGCGGCCTGGACGACACCGTCGGTGCATGGTCGGACGATCGCTTCTGGGATGAGTTGCATGCGCGTTTGCCGGCAGAGACGGCGCGCGATCTGGTGACCGGACCGTCAATCGAGAAAAGCATTGCGCCGCTGCGCAGCTTTGTGGCCGAGCCCATGCAATTTGGCCACCTGTTCCTGGTCGGCGATGCGGCCCATATCGTGCCGCCCACCGGGGCCAAGGGTCTCAATCTCGCTGCTTCCGATGTTTACACGCTTTATCATGTCCTGACCGGGCATTACCGTCAGGGTCGGTCGGATTTGCTGCAAAAGTACTCGGAGATCTGCCTTCGCCGTATCTGGAAAGCCGAACGGTTTTCCTGGTGGATGACCTCTATCCTGCACAAGTTCTCGGACGATCCGTTCAATCAGCGCATCCAGGAAGCGGAGCTGGACTATTACACGAGCTCCGTCGCGGGCCAGACCACGATCGCAGAAAACTATGTGGGCCTGCCGTTCGAAACCATTGCGTAGGCAGGGTTCACATTGGCGGCGCTCACCAAATCGGTTAAATTCTGCGTTAAATCTCGGAAAGATCTGCAATGAGCCAGCCCATGACCTTGGCGTCAACACCAGCGACAATCAATGTGCATACCCTCAAGGCGAGTTGCGCCGCCTGCAGCATGCATCAGCTTTGCCTGCCGATGGGACTGGGCGAGGCCGACATCAGCAAGCTCGATCAGATCATCGGGCGCCGTCGCAAGATACCCAAAGACACTCT
>JBILCO010000058.1:0-9060 GCA_044353075.1 Burkholderiaceae bacterium | reverse complement strand
AGGTGGTGGTGGCGTACCGTAAAGCAGCAGCGCAATGTCCGGGTTGGTCGCCGCAAACGCCTCCAGCAGTGCATCGATCGAGGCAGCCACGGCCCCTGAATCAGCTGTTCCCAGCCACTGAGAGCGGTTATTGCGCATCACTAGTAATTGCTGCGCGGTGCACTGCTTTCCGCGTCGGGCGACCCAATTCAGCGCGCGTGCGCGGCGCTTTTCCGCGTCTTGCGTGTCAACACCAATCGCCCTGAAATCCGCCACGATGCATGGCGGGGGTTCTGCACCGGCTTTTTTCTTTGGTGGCGCTTCAGGCATCGTATCGGACGCAGCATCAGCCGGCTTGTCCTGAGCAGCCGCTGCAGGCGGTGTGGGTGACGGTGTCGCTGCTGATTTTGCGTCCACCGGTTTGCTCGCCGCTGCGGGCGGTGCTTTCGGCGGTTCGGCGGTTTTGGGCGCGGCGGTCGCTGGTTGCGCTGCCGCGGTATTGGGTTTGGCCTGAGCGGGTGTCGTTGCATTGCCCGTGGCAGGACGGGCCGCGGGTATCGCAGTGGTTGCGTTGGTGGTGTTTGCCGCGTTGGCCGAATTAGCCGCATTGTTACCGGGTGCAGGTGCAGGTGCAGGTGCGGGCGCGTTCTGCGCAAAGGTCACCTGGAGCATCAGACTCAGTCCCGCTACCGCCAGCCAGCGATAGTGTTCTGCCGGAGAATGCATGTGCTCGTTCATTTACTCACCCCGGTTTTGAGAAGCGGGCGCCGGATCCTGATACAGCACCGTGATGCTGATGCGTCGGTTGCGCGGGTCAGCTGGATTCTCGGGAATATACGGCGCTGAGTCCGCAACCCCCTCGATCTTGGCAAACTGCGAGGAAGGCAAACCCACACTGGCCATGATGCGTCGCGTGCTTTCGGCGCGCTGACCCGATAGCGACCAGTTGCTACGCACGCCATCGTCATAGGCGAGGCTGTCGGTATGGCCGCGCACCGCAACTTTGTTGGGCATGCCGATCAGTGATTTCGCCACTTCCTGAATCAAGGTTTCAGCACGACCTTGCATCCGCGCCGTCCCCAAAGAAAACATCGAGAAGTCCGCCTTGTCGATCACCTCGATACGCAAACCCTCTTTCTCGCGAATGAATTTGACCTGATCCTTGATCTTGTCGAGCTGCGGGTTTTGCTGGATCTTTTCCCGAACCGCCTGTTCGAGCTTGTCGAAATTCTTTTTGTCCGCTTCTGCAGCGATTTTCTGGCGTTCTTCTTCCGACAGTTCGCTGGGGTTTTTGTCGTTCTGATCGTCTTTGGAGGTGCCGCTGTCCTTCGACTGTCCACCCTCGGATTTCGGCGTCTCGCGCTCCATAAAGCTGGTGCGCTTGCTCGTGTTGGGCATGCCATCCGGATCCATCAGCGAATTGCCGCCGCCAATCCCGCCCGGGCCGGACAGGGTACTCATCTGCACATTGCTGTGCGAGGTGGGTTTGAAATAATCCGCAATACTCTTGCGCTGATCTTCCGTGGTCGCACCCAGCAGCCACATCAGCAGGAAGAAGGCCATCATCGCCGTCATCATGTCCGCCAGCGCGATTTTCCATGCGCCGCCATGAGCGCCGGCGTGGTCGCCGTCGATCTTCTTCTTTTTGACAATGGGTTCTAACGGCGGGGCCTCCGGCGCGGCCGGGGCGCCATCGGCCGGTTTTTGGTCTTCGGCTTCAGCCATGGGTCATTCTCGTTCGAGTCCGATGGAATGCTCAATGAATCGACACAAGCCGGGAAAAATCCAGCGTGAAAAGCGCTGTCCCTGCGTTATGCTCTTTATGCAACATAATACAGCACATATTGCCCTTGGGAACTTTTTCGACGCACCGCATGAGGTCAGATTTGCTCGGTTTTCTACCCCCGTTTTGCCCGCGCATCAGGCTGGCAGCGCTGGGTTTTGCACTGATTTTGCTGGCGCAGCACAGCATGGCGCCGGCGCGCGAGCCCATGTCGGCCGAGGCGGCGCCGGAAGTGGCTACCGGAGAAACGGCCAAGACGCTAGTGCGCGCGCAGCGTTTCATGGCGGTGTCGGCCAATCCGCTGGCGACGCAAACTGGTCTGCAAATTCTGCGCGATGGCGGCAGTGCGGTCGATGCGGCGATCGCCATGCAGCTGGTGCTGGGCCTGGTCGAGCCGCAGTCGTCGGGCATTGGCGGTGGCGCTTTCCTTTTGCATTACGATGCCGCGCGCCAGACGGTGCGCAGCTACGATGGGCGCGAAACTGCACCTGCGTCGGCGCATCCTGACTGGTTCCTGCGCGAGGGCCGGGCCATGTCGTTTGCCGATGCGGTCAACAGCGGACGCTCGGTGGGCACCCCGGGCGTCTTGCGCATGCTCGAACTCGCGTATCGCCGTCACGGCAAACTCCCATGGCCGCGTTTGTTTGCGCCCGCCATTACGCTGGCCGAGCAGGGCTTTGCCGTGTCTCCGCGTCTGCACACACAAATCGCCGGCAACCGCAGACTGTTTGCGCAAGATGCGGCGCGCGATTATTTTTACCCCGGCGGCCAGCCTGCGGCGGTAGGTTATCTGCTCAAAAACCCGGCCTATGCGGCGGTACTCAGACGTGTTGCTGCCGACGGCGTTCATGCTTTTTACGAAGGGGAGATTGCCGCCGATATCGTTGCGGCCGTTCAGGCTCATACCGTACCGGGCGAACTGAGCCTGAATGATCTCGCCCGTTATCGTGCAAAAGAAAGAGCCGTGGTCTGCGGTCGGCACCTGCAGTATCGCGTCTGTAGCATGGGGCCGCCTTCATCGGGCGGAACGGCGGTGCTGCAGATACTCGGCATGCTGGCGCAGCATCGCATCGATGAGATGCAAGCAACGTCGGCGGAGGCTATCCACTATTTTGCGGAGGCGGGCCGGCTGGCTTTTGCCGACCGCGAGCGTTACATCGCTGATCCGGATTTCATCAGCGTGCCGGTGAAGGCCTTGCTTGATCCGCGCTATTTGCGCTGGCGCGGCGCACAGATCGACAGCCGCATCAGCATGGGTAGCGCCTTGCCCGGTGACCCGGTGCGTATGCTGGCCCAACGCGGCAAGGACCAGGCCGCCGATCTGCCATCGACCACGCACCTCGTGGTGGTGGATGGTCGCGGTCATGGTGTGTCCATGACCAGCACGATTGAATCTGAATTCGGCAGCAAGATTTTCGTGCGCGGATTTTTATTGAACAATCAGCTGACCGATTTTTCCCTGATGCCGAATGACAGCGAGGGCCGGCCCGTCGCCAACCGCGTCGAGGCGGGCAAGCGGCCTCGCAGTGCGATGGCGCCGACGGTGGTGATGACGGAAGGGCGCCTGTTCATGCTGGCCGGCTCCCCCGGTGGCAGCGCCATCATCAATTTCGTTGCCAAGACGCTGATCGGCGTTCTGGACTGGCGTTTGGATGTGCAGCAGGCGATCAATTTGCCGAATATCGGCAGCCGTAATCGTGAAACCGAGCTGGAACGGGGCACATCGGCTGAATCTCTGCAGCAGGACTTGCGGCAGCGCGGCCATCGCGTCACCATCCAGTCCATGCCCAGTGGCTTACACGCCATTGTGCTGGACAAAGATGGCCTGACAGGCGGCGCCGATCCGCGACGCGAGGGTCAGGCAGCTGGCGACTAAAGAGCGTCATTTAAAACTCTCTCACCCTCTCTCTGGAGAACTTTTGACATGAATTCGTTTTTGCTGCGCTGCCTGTTTGTTGCGCTGTTACCCGTGATGAGCGCGAACGCCGATACCCTCGAAAAGATCGCCGAGCGCGGCAGTATCGTGCTGGCCTATCGTGAATCCTCGGTGCCGTTCAGTTACCTCGAAGGTCCGGGTAAGCCGATTGGTTTTGGCGTGGAGATTGCAAGCAAAGTCGCGGAGGCAGTACGACAGGCCACCGGCAAAAAAGATGTGCGTATCGAGTATCAGGCAGTCACCTCACAAAATCGCGTGCCACTGGTGGCCAATGGCAGCGTTGATCTGGAGTGTGGCTCCACCACCAACAATGCGGCGCG
Source organism: Burkholderiaceae bacterium (assembly GCA_044353075.1). Classification (GTDB taxonomy): domain Bacteria; phylum Pseudomonadota; class Gammaproteobacteria; order Burkholderiales; family Burkholderiaceae_D; genus Pernthalerella. The sequence continues at coordinate 5,042 of JBILCO010000058.1, read as the reverse complement.
CGCGAAAGAAGTCGCGTTTGCCGTCAATTACTTTTATGCGAGTTCGCGCCTGCTGGTCAAAAAATCGACGGGCATCCAAAAGCTTGGCGATCTGGCCGGCAAGGCGATTGCCACCACCACCGGCACCACGACGTTTGGCCAGTTGCGCAAGCTGAGTCTGGAAAAAAATCTGAATCTGAGCGTGGTTCCCGCCAAAGACCATGCCGATGGGTTTTTGCTGCTTGAATCCGGTCGCGCGCAGGCGTTTGCGATGGATGACATTCTGCTCGCCGGACTGATGCTGAATGCAAAAAATCCGGAGGACTTCACCATCGTCGGTGAGCCTTTGCAGTTCGAAGCCTATGCATGTATGTTGCGCAAGGATGACCCCGCATTCAAAAAACTTGTGGACACCACGCTGACGTCGATGATGAAATCAGGCGAGTTCGAAAAGCTGTACAAAAAATGGTTCATGTCACCGATACCACCGCGCCAGCGCAGTTTGGGTTTGCCGATCAGTGATCGCCTGCGTGACCAGTTGAAGTCTCCCACCGACCAGCCGGCGAGCTGAAATGCAGTGGGACTGGCAAGTCTTTTGCACCAGTACTCTCAGCGGTGAAGCGACCGCCTGCTTTGGCGCGACCGGCGACATCACGTACTTGCAGTGGATGATCTCGGCCTGGGGATGGACAGTATCGGTAGCCGCGCTCGGCTTGGTGATTGCGCTGGCCACCGGTGTGCTGGTGGGTATCGCGCGTACGCTGCCGACAGCGCCGCTGGTTTGGCTGGCGACTGCGTGGACTGAACTCTTCCGCAATATTCCTTTGCTGGTCCAGGTTTTCCTCTGGTACCACGTGCTGCCCGTGTTTATTCCGGCCTTGGGTGGCTTGTCGTCTTTCTGGCTGGCGGCCCTTGCGTTGGGCCTGTTCACCTCCGCACGTATTGCCGAACAGGTGAGGGCGGGTCTGCAATCGCTGCCTGCAGGACAAAGGCTGGCAGCGACAGCACTGGGCCTGTCATCTGCACAGGTCTATGTAAAAGTTTTACTGCCGCAGGCACTGCGCATCATCTTGCCGGCACTGACTTCAGAGGCGATGAATGTCGTCAAGAATTCCTCGGTCGCCTTTGCGGTATCGGTGACCGAGCTCACATTGTTTGCGATGCAGGCGCAGGAAGAAACTGGCCGCGGGCTCGAAATTTACGCTGGTGTCACCTTGCTCTATGCGTTCACTGCGTTGAGCGTCAATCGCGTGATGGCCTGGATCGAATCCCGCACACGTTTACCCGGCAGGCTGGGAGCCCACGGATGACGCATCTCTCGCTCGATCTGTCATTTTTCAGTGCGCAGATGCTGCAAGAGTATCTGCTGCAAGGCTTGCTGTTTTCTCTGCAGCTCACGGTCGTTGCGACCGCTGGCGGCATCGTGCTGGGCACGATGCTGGCGCTCCTGCGGCTCTCGGATAATCGCCTGCTCTCCCTGCCGGCTGCGGCGTATGTGAACCTGATGCGTTCGGTGCCGCTGGTGATGGTACTGCTGTGGTTTTTTCTGCTGGTGCCTTTCCTGCTGGGGCGCAGCACGGGTGCCGAATTCTCGGCAGTGGTGACGTTCATCGCATTCGAAGCGGCATTTTTTTGCGAGATCATTCGCTCCGGTATTCAGGGCATACCCCGAGCGCAGATGCAGGCGGGCAGTGCGCTGGGACTCACCCAATGGCAGAATCTGCGTTTCGTGATTTTGCCTCAGGCCTTTCGCAATATGACACCGGTATTGCTCACGCAAGTCATCATCCTCTTTCAAGACACTTCCCTGGTTTATGCGATTGGTGCTTACGATCTGCTTAAGGGTTTTGAAGTGGCGGGTAAAAATTTCGGACGTCCGGTCGAAGCCTATCTGGCAGCGGCACTGACGTATTTTCTGATCTGCTTTGCACTGTCCTCGCTAGTGCGGCATCTGCAACAGCGTATCGCTTTGCAACGCTGAACATGCAAGCCCAATCCATAGATCGGCATTCATGACCCCTGATCAAACTATCATCACTCTGAGACACGTCAGTAAGTCATATGGCAGTGTTGCCGTGCTTGAGGATTGCTCTACAACGATTTCACGCGGTGAAGTTGTGGTGGTCTGTGGCCCCTCGGGCTCCGGCAAATCCACCCTCATTAAAACCATCAATGGTCTGGAGCGTATTGCCAACGGTGAAATTCACGTCGATGGTGTTGCGGTACACGACCGGCATAGCGATCTGCGCTTACTGCGCTCGCGGGTCGGTATGGTGTTTCAGCACTTCGAACTCTTTCCGCATTTGAGCGTGACTGACAATCTCACGCTGGCTCAGGTGCAGGTCAAAGGTCGCAGCAAAGACGAGGCCGTGGCGCGCGCTGAATCGCTGCTGCAGCGTGTGGGCCTTGCCGAGCATCGTCACAAATATCCCGCTGCGCTTTCCGGTGGTCAGCAGCAGCGGGTCGCTATTGCACGGGCGCTGGCGATGGATCCGGTCGTGATGCTGTTTGATGAGCCGACGTCGGCGCTCGATCCTGAAATGGTCGGCGAAGTCCTGGACGTGATGATGCAACTGGCGCAGGAGGGCATGACGATGATGTGCGTGACGCATGAAATGGGCTTCGCTCGTCGTGTCGCTGACCGCGTGCTCTTCATGGATCACGGCCGTATCGTGGAAGATTGCCGCAGTGAGGATTTCTTTGGGGCTGCCTCACAACGGTCGCCCCGAGCACGGGAATTTCTGGAAAAAATTCTGGGTCACTGACGCAGTACGTCGTTTCGTTTCGTGTCCTGTCCTGTCGTTCAGACGAAGGTACCTGCGTACGTCACGACCTTGCCGCCCGATCCGAGCTTGAAGCGCGAAATGCCTGCCAGCTGACGCGTATTGACCCCGCCCAGATCCAGCGTGCGCACGCCGCGCTCCCGCAACTCGGCAAACGCGCGCCACAGCAGCAAGTTATGTGCGTTGCTGTCGCGACCGGCCTCATTTGACCAGCCCACATGATAAGTGGCGGCACTGCCGTGAATCAGGAACAGCATCGCAGCCACGCGATCCTTCTTCAGTTCCGCACGCAGAATCAGCATGGTTTTGGTGGTTTGCGCACGCGCGCTGATATAGCTCTCCACAAATTCGAGTGGCAGTCCGTAAAAACTTTTGCTGGCCCGCTGCGCGCGTTCCTCTTCCAGCAACCAGCGGTATTGGGCAGGATTGGCGCCTGTGCGAACGATATTGAGTGCCGAGCGTTCAGCCGCTACCAGCCGGTTGCGCCATCGGCCTTCCATCGCCGCACGCAGTGTTTCGGGTGTCTGTGTGAGATCGATCATCACGGTCGAGTAGCCGGTCATGACCCGCGTCAGTTTGCGCAGGCTGGGATCGTTCGGATCGGCGATGTCCGGTGAAAACAGCGCGAAGCGTGGTCGGGTCATGGGTAGCGAGCGTTTGAGTTCGCGATAAATTCGCGCCCTGTCATCGGCACCGACGGGCTTGAGCCACAATGGTCCGCGCGTGCAGAGCGCAACGCCGACCAGAAAGCCATAGCGGCGACAGATGAACTGGGCGAGCGCAACCGTTTCCCCATTCAGGATGACTTCGGCCCGGTGGCACTCGATGCCCAGCGCTTTGAGACTGGTACCGTAAGCCCAGTCCTGCTGCATTGCGCCGCCCAGCGCGCTATGCGCTTCATCCCATTGCGGGTAATTGATCTGGTTCCAGAGGATATGCATGCGTAAGATTGTGGGAGCGACCGATATAATCAGCAACAAACAAGGCGTGCCATGATAAAGCGATTATTCACCCGCGAGAAATTCCAGCCCATTCTAGGGCACGATATCGACAAGCCACGTGTCACGGTGGCGGGCTGGCTGCTGATTCTTTTTTACCTGGGCGTTCCCGCGATGGTTGTCGGCGGGATGATTGATCTGGCGCTTCAGTGGTTCACAGGCCAGTGTGTCGGTGTCTGGTGTTTATTTTAAAAAAGACAATTATTAATTATTTAAGACACGGCGGACTGTCCCCGGTGTAGTGTTATTCTCCGCTTTGTTTCACAATTGCAATAACAGAGTCAAAATCCGCACTTGAATTTTCGGCGGAGCTGCCGATATAAAAGCTGATAAGCCGGATATGCGCCATTGAGGCACTTTGCGGCAGGCACAAGGAGAGGCATATGTTTTTTTTCGTAGGATTGATTGTCGTGTTTGTCTGCGTGTTTGGCGGCTACGTCATGGCCGGCGGCAAAATGGCGCCAATCATCAAGGCCGCTCCGATTGAGGGTTTCATTATTGTGGGCTCGGCCATTGGTGCGGCGCTGGTGGGTAACAGCATCGGCATCTTCAAGGGCGCCATCGGCGGTATTGTCAAATGCATCAAGGGACCGACCTACAAAGGTTCGGACTATCTCGACCTGATTCTGCTGGTCGGCAAACTGCTCAACGTGATGAAAAAAGAGGGCGCGGTCGCGCTCGAAGCCCACGTTGAAAACCCGGATTCCTCGGGTATTTTCGGTGAATACCCCAAGCTCGCCAAAGACCATGCGATTGTTCACATGATCTGCGACACGCTGCGACTGGTCGTCATTGCTCAGGGTAATCTTGATGCCGATGCCGTCGACGATGTTATGAAGAATGCCATTAAGACTCACCACCATGATGAATTGAAATACCAGGGCACACTGGCCTCCATTGCTGGTGCGTTGCCGGCGCTGGGTATCGTGGCGTGCGTGTTGGGTGTTATTAAGACCATGGGCGCGATCGACCAGCCACCGCCGGTACTGGGTGGCCTGATTGGTTCGGCGCTGGTGGGTACCTTCCTCGGGGTGTTCGTGGCTTACGGTGTGTTCGATCCGCTGGCGAACCGTCTTGGTCAGATCATTGATGAGGACGGACAGGTTTTCAAAGTCATCAACGAGATGATCGTCAACACCCTGCGTGGTCACCCGGTGCCGCTGGTGATCGAAGCTGCACGTGGTGTGATCAGTCACCATAACCAGCCAGGATTTGCGGAAGTGTTTGACGGATTGCGCGGCAAGTAAACGCAAGACGTTTTCAGCTGAAAAGCCTGCCTATC
>JBILCO010000285.1:0-3096 GCA_044353075.1 Burkholderiaceae bacterium | reverse complement strand
TGCGTGCTGCGCATCTGGATCAGACGCACGGTTTTTTTAATGGCACCAGCGTCTTCCTGCAAGTGCATGGCAAAGAAAATCTGCGGCACATCGTCGATATACAAGCACCGGAAGGTGAGGCCTTTGCTCAATGGCGCGTAGCTACTTCGCTGCCCGAGCTGAAGGCGCGCCGTCATCGTTTTGGTACTTATGTTGCGAATGACTATGACGAGCTGATTGATCATCCGGTCGAAATGGGCGAGTTCGAGCTGATCCGTTTCGAAGCCCATGGCGTGCCGCATGAAATGGTCGTGACCGGTCGTGTGCCGAATCTCGACAAAGCGAGACTCGCTACCGACCTGAAAAAAATCTGTGAACATCAGATCGCGCTGTTCGAGCCGTCGACTCGAAAAGCGCCGATGGAGCGCTATGTCTTTCTGACGCTTGCGGTAGGGGACGGTTATGGTGGGCTTGAGCATCGCGCTTCAACCGCACTGATCTGCTCGCGTGCCGATTTGCCGGTGCTCGGTCAGTCGGCGATGAGCGAGGGCTATCGCACCTTCCTCGGTTTGTGCAGTCATGAGTATTTCCATACCTGGAATGTCAAACGCATCAAGCCTGCGGTGTTTGCGCCCTATGACCTGCAGCAGGAAAATTACACGCCTTTGTTGTGGCTGTTCGAGGGCTTCACCAGTTATTACGATGACCTCACGCTGCTGCGCACCGGGTTGATTGATGCGCCGGCTTATCTGGGCCTGCTGGCAAAAACCATCAATGGCGTGCTGCGCGGTAGTGGCCGGCATAAGCAAAGTGTGGCCGAATCAAGTTTTGATGCGTGGACCAAGTACTACCGTCAGGATGAGAATGCGCCGAATGCGATTGTCAGTTACTACACCAAGGGATCGCTGGTGGCTCTGCTGTTTGATCTGACCATCCGCCGCGACACGCGTGGCAAAAAATCGCTGGATGATGTGATGCGGGTGCTGTGGCGTCGCTATGGCCGGCAGTTTTACACTGCAGGCGGTGGTCGCGGTGTGACTGAGGCAGATGTCGAGGCCTTGTTTGATGAAGTGACCGGTTTACGCCTGAAGCCGCTGTTTGATCTTGCAGTGCGCGGCACGCGTGATTTGCCGCTGTCGGAGATGTTGGCTGCCTTTGCGGTAGACATGGTAGACAAGGTCAAAGGCGGTAAGCCGTCTTTGGATGTGCGCACGAAAAAAGCCGGTAATGATTGTCAGCTGGCGAATGTGTACGAGGGTGGTGCGGCACACAAAGCAGGCCTGTCGGCGGGTGATGTGCTGTTGGCCATGGATGGTTTGCGGGTGACGGGTGCTAATCTGGACACCTTGTTGCAACGCTACCGTGCGGGCGATACTGTGGTGGTTCATGCCTTCCGGCGCGATGAGCTGATGACGTTTGATCTGACGTTGCGTGCCGAGTCTGCGCCGCAGTTCGGACTGACGCTGAAAGAAAAACCCGTGGCAGCGCTGAAATTGCAGCGTGGGTGGTTGAAGGGGCGGTAAGAAGCTGGATCCCCCCTTGCAGGGCGCGCCATGGCGAGTACGCCATGACCGTTTCGCAGGCAGACCGCAGGCGGTCTGAAACCCCCGCTACACCCTGCGCCGGGATGACCGATCGATGGTCGGATGACTCTCAAATGTCATCCCGGCGCCGGCCGGGATCCAGTGGCGTTCGAGCCTCGAAATATCTGATCAATCGAATGTGCCTGACGTATATTCAAAAAATAAAACTCGCTAAAAGGGGAAAATCCATGCGTCCAATCCAGAAAACCCAACTCATCGCCGCGCTGGCACTCGCCCTCAGCCTGCCTGTCGTCGCCGGTGATTTGCCAACAGCCTCTCCTCAATCGCAGGGCTTGTCGCCGACACGTCTTGCTCGCCTGCGCGACGTCATTCAAACCGAAATCAATGCCGATCGCATGCCGGGCGCGGTGGTGCTGGTGGCGCGCAAGGGTGCGATCGTGCACTCCGAGGTCGTAGGTTTTCAGGACAAGGGCGCGGGCAAGACACTGAAGCGCGATGCGATTTTCCGCGCGTACTCGATGACCAAGCCCATGGCCTCGGTGCTGGCGATGATGCTGATCGAAGAAGGGCGCCTGCAACTGAATGACCCGGTGTCGAAGTTTTTCCCCGCCATGGCGAAGATGGAAGTGCTGGCCACGCCCACCGATGCCAACAGCGCTCGCGTGCCGGCCGCACGACCAATCACGGTGCATGATTTGCTGCGTCACACCTCGGGCCTGACCTATGCCGAGTTCACTCGCTTCCCGGGGATGAAAGCGGCGTATCAGGACGCGGGATTATTCTCGACTGAGATTGCCTCCAAGTGGATCACGCTCACGCCACCGCAGCAAATCGATGCGTTTTCCAAAGCGCCACTGCTCTGGCAGCCGGGTAGCACTTGGGAATACAGTCTCTCAACCGACCTGCTGGGTCGCGTGCTGGAAGCAGTGACCAACAAGCCCCTGAGTGTGTTGATGGATGAGCGGCTGATACAGCCGCTGGGCATGAAAGACACGCACTTTGTGGTGCCCGCATCGAAAGTGGCGCGTCTTGCCGAGCCGCTGAAAATCGACCCAAGCACTGGCGGACCGATGATGGTGATGCTGGATGTCACGCGCGCCACGGGTAATGATTCTGGCGGTGCCGGACTTTCAACGACCGCAGACGACTACCTGCGGTTTTGTCAGATGCTGCTGAACGGCGGCACGCTGGACGGCAAGCGCTACTTGTCGCGCACGACGGTGGCACTGATGACTTCAGACCATCTCGGGCCCAAAGTCGCGACCCCGGTGCAGCCCGGCGAAGTGCTGATGGGCGTGCAGGGTTATACCTTCGGCCTGGGCTTCATGGTGCGTCAGGGGCTAGGCATCGCAGGTGTGCATGGCTCCGAGGGTGACTACGCCTGGGGTGGTCTGGGCGGCACTTTTTTCTGGGTTGATCCGAAAGAGCAGTTGATCGGCATTCTGATGGCTCAGACGCCGGGCGCCGTGCGTCAGCAATACCGGCGCATGATCAAGACGATGGTGTATCAGGCGCTCGACTGACGGTTTTAAGTAGCTTCTTATTTTTTATTGCCAAAATCATCTGATACACC
>JBILCO010000040.1:0-11077 GCA_044353075.1 Burkholderiaceae bacterium | reverse complement strand
AGCTCTGTGAGGAGCTTGAAAAATACAGAAAAATACGTCGACAGGCTGTAGTCGAGCGTGATTGATAAATAATACAATTTTTCAAAAGGAATTTTATGTCATTCGCAAATCAATTAATTGAGCTGACCGATGTAAATTGCCAGGAGATAGAAAAAATACCTCAAATGCGTCAAATGCTGGCCGGCGACTTTTCTAAAGAAAAGTATATCAATTTCATGAAAGATTTATATCCGATTGTCCTGCATTTTTGTCCGACGATGGCTGCTGCTGCTGGTCGTTGTGCTCAACAAAATGATTTGATCAGGCTTTATCTCTATGATCATATTTCCGAGGAAAAAGGTCATGAAAAAATTGTTCTTGAGGATCTCGCCAGTTTTGATGTGATGCCGGAGAAAATAATGGAGAGTCCGGTGAGGGAGCCGGTCCAGGCGATGGTAGCTTTTAACTATTATTCATCCCTGATTGGAAATCCGTGTAGTGTACTCGGCATGATTTATGTTCTGGAAATCATTTCCTCTGTCTATGCCGGCAAGGTGGCTCAGGCTGTATCCAAGTCGCTCGGACGACATGTGTCACAGGGATTTGTTTTCTTGCACTCACATTCATCCGCTGATATGGAGCACATGGCTAAGCTTCGACATCTTTTACAGACAATTCAGTCACCTGATATTTTTTCTGATCTGATAAAGAGTGTGCAAATGAATTTTTATTTATTTTGCCAGATTGTAAAAAATGAAAAATAGAATGTGTTATTGGATGGTTTATTCTATTTTTTAAAAAATAAGCGGCTGATCAAGAGAAATGATGTCAGCCGCTTTGGGGTGTTTTATTATGCGGCAGCAAGATAAAAATTTCTATCGACTGCTTGCGTGCGTTGCTGTTGTTGCCGTCGCTGTGAATGAACCAGTCTGTTCATCATATGCAAATCTTTTTCGGTCAGTCGCAGGGCCGCATCCACCCAGATGGACGTAATCGCCAAAAGCTCCCCATACGATACCGGCGCCGTGTGACGGCGACATTCATAAATGGCCCGTAAGCCATTCAGACGCTTGTTTTGTTTTTGAATCATCTCAAAGACCGCTTTCGTTCCTTCGCCCTGCGGTACCACCAGGTCGATCACACCCATTTTCTCGAGATCTTCAGCCAAATAGGTATTCCCGCTGATCATCATCTTTTCGGCAGCCTTCATGCCGATGCGCCGGCTGAGCAGGCTGTAGGCACCCATGCCCGGGAAAAGATTGAAAATGATTTCAGGGAAACCCATGCGGGCTCCCTGTTCGGCGACAATAATATTGCTCGACAGTGCGAATTCAAATCCGCCGCCCAATGCATCTCCCTGAACCAGTGATATCGTCATTGCAGAAGCATTGTAATTAATGAGGCGGGTGTAAATGGCATCAACACATAATTTTGCGTAATTCATCAGGGCATCCCTGTCTCTGGATTTTATCAAGGTGATGAATAATGCAAGGTCGCCACCTAGATTGAAAGTGTACGGATGGCGTGACGCAATGATGAAATAGTCTACCGAACCCCAGGCATTTTCATGAAAAAATTTTCCGCCGTGGCGTTGTACTTCGCTAAAAGTGTGATGCAATTCTTCAACCATACCAATGTTAAAGCAAGGCACTCCCATCGGTTTCATATACGTCCATAAGGCATTGCTTGCGCTTTGGTATTCAAGGTCAATCTGGTGATATTGTCGTTTCGGATGGGATGGGCTGATGGCGCCTTGCGGAAGGGGCAGGTTCTCGCGTTCTAAAGTCATCATGCTGGTACTCCTTTGACGGGATCAATGAACAGATGATGTGTCCGAATGCCAATTCTTCTAGCAATCTTCCCGCATCACGTTTTCCGAATGAACTGATGCTGCTTGCAGAAAGTCGAGTTTTTTCTGCAAGACTTTTCTGTTAACAAGTAAAAAAACAAAATTTCTTCTCCGGTCTCTTCCGCTGGATACCCGACGCATTTGTCCGAAACAGACTGGCGTGCATTGATCTGGCGCCTATTTATCATCGCTGAAACTTGTTCTGTCTCAGGTTGTGCGGTTTGATTCAGTGTAAAAAATTTTTTTCAAGGGGAAAAGTCAATTAGCAATAAGGCTGCCTCTGCTAATACTGGTTGCTGGCACTTTGAAGCTCGAGCGTTTTTGGAAATGGAATTAATGTGAAAAGAAAAATGTTTTCTGGTTTTTAATTGTAGCTATTTTAGTTATGATATTTCGCAATACATTGTCTGTTGTAAAATCCGTATTACCAATTTTTCAGAGTCACCTAATGAGCACACACAAGTCGAATCCGGTTCTCCGGCAGCTCTTTGAAAATAACCGGCAGTGGGCTGACTCAATGCTTGCCCGAGATCCGGAGTATTTCCGCAAGCTTTTGTCGCAGCAATCACCTGAGTTTCTGTGGATTGGTTGCTCGGATAGTCGGGTGCCGGCGAATACTATCGTCGGACTGGAACCCGGTGAACTATTCGTTCATCGTAACGTTGCCAATGTGGTGGTGCACTCTGATTTGAATAGTTTGTCTGTTTTGCAGTTCGCCATCGATGTGCTTCGCGTTAAGCACATCATCGTTTGCGGACATTATGGTTGTTCTGGCGTGAAAACCGCGCTAGAGCGTCGCAGGGTGGGGCTGGCAGATAATTGGCTGCGCCACGTGCAGGACGTGCATAACAAGCACACGCATTATCTGCCGGCCGATATGCCACAACGCGAACGCACCGACCGGCTTTGCGAGCTGAATGTGATCGAGCAAGTGATCAATGTATGCCAGACAACCACCGTTCAGGATGCATGGGATCGGGGTCAGAAAGTGACTGTGCATAGCTGGGTGTATAGCCTTGAAGATGGCCTGGTGCGTGACCTGGGTCTGGCAGTCAGTGATCTGGATTCTCTGGCGACACAGCTGGAAGCGAGTTTGTCGCGCTATCAGGTTTAGCGGCTTGTTGTCAGAGCCTCTTGCTACATCAGAAGCAGTGCTCGGGAGCCGGAAAATGTCCTTCTTTGACCGCACTCACGTAAGCGCTGAATGCAGCATTGATGTCTGTCTGATTTGCCATAAAATTTTTGACGAACTTGGGACGATGGCCGGGAAATACACCGAGCATGTCATGCATCACCAGCACCTGGCCTGAACACCCCGGACCGGCACCAATACCGATCGTTGGTATCAGCAGTGCCTCGGTTACCCGATCAGCCAGCCCTCTGGGTATCGCTTCGAGCACCAGCAGCGAAGCACCGGCTTCCTGCAGCGCGATGGCATCCGCGAGAAGCTGGTCGGCCGCCGCCTCAGTTTTTGCCTGCACCTTGAAGCCGCCCATCTGATGGACAGACTGCGGTGTCAGGCCCAGATGTGCGCAGATGGGCATGCCACGTTCGACCATCATGCGCACCGTCGGAATGAGCCAGGCCCCACCTTCGAGCTTGATCATCTCGGCACCTGCGCGCATCAACAGAGCGGCATTGTCCAGTGCTCGCTCTGGGGTTGCATAGAAGCCGAACGGCATATCGACAATCAACAGCGGTGCGCGATTGCCTCGGGCAACGCAGGCGGTGTGGTAGGCGATGTCGTTCAGGGTGACGGGCAAGGTCGTATCATGGCCCTGCACCACCATACCCAGCGAATCGCCGACCAGCAGCGCATCGACGCCGGACTGATCCATGATCGCTGCAAAACTCGCGTCATAGCAGGTTAGCATGGCAATTTTTTCAGCGCGGACGCGCATCTCTGCCAGTGTAGAAAGCGTGATTTTTTTGCGACTGCCATGGGGCGGGGCATTCAGATAAGAGGTCATCGTCATTCTCCGCGATTGAAAAACTCACGTTTGCCTCGCATCCCTGAAATACGTTCCAGCAGCAGCTCGAAATCGTCACTGCTCTCGACAGGATTCAGGTGCTCTGCATTGACCATCAGCAATGGTGAAACATCATAATTGTAGAAAAAGCGGCTGTAGCTCTCGCAGAGGCGTTGCAAATAGTTTTCCGAAATCGCCGACTCTGCGGGAACCCCACGCCGACGTATGCGCTCGGCGAGCGTGGCGGGGGCTGCCTGAAGGTAGATCACCAGGTCGGGTTTCGGGGCTGACTGGCTGAAATGCTCGAACAACTGCCGGTACAGATGGAGTTCATCATCGGCGAGTGTGAGCGACGCAAAAATGGGATCTTTATCAAGCAGAAAATCGGACACGACCGGCGCAGAGAACAGATCGGTTTGCGTCAGATCGCGCAGCTGATTCATGCGCTGGAACAGGAAGAACATCTGCGTCGGTAACGCATACCGGGCAGCATCCCGATAGAAACGCTCAAGAAAAGGGTTTTCCTGTGGTTGCTCCAGAACGGGCTGGGCATTTGTTTCGGCCGCAATTTTGCGAGCGAGGCTGGTCTTGCCAACGCCGATCGGCCCTTCCACTACGATATAGCGATATTTTTCCAGAGTCATACCAGAGATCATACGCGATTGTGTTGCCGGAACGTCCATAACAGTGCCTGGGCTTGCCGCTTGCGCTAATCGGTCAGCGGTGTCCTGACACTGGTTCAGGCAGGAGTCTGAGCAGGCACAGCAGCAGGATGGAGCGTCTGTATGCGCTGAGTCTGTACACCCGCGAGAAAATCCCGGGCGTGGCCTTTGCCGGGAATCTGGATATCCGCATCCAGTTCCACCAGCGGCATCAGAACAAAGGCGCGATCGGTCATCCGTGGGTGCGGCACTTCGAGTCGGTGACTCTGTATTTGTGCCTGCCCGTACAACAACAAGTCCAGATCCAGCGTGCGCGGCGCATTTCGAAATGGCCGCTCGCGTCCGAAGGTCTGCTCGATTTTCTGCAGCGCCGACAGCAGATTATCGGCTGACAGGCGGGTGTCGATACGCGCGACGGCGTTGATGAAATCATCACCGCCCGCATCCACGGGGGCGCTCGCAAACAGTGATGAGCTAGCCGACAGTTGCGTATGAGTCAGGTCCTGCAGCGCCTCGATAGCGAGACGTACAGTTTGCGTCGGGTTACCGAGGTTGGCACCGATGCCGATATAGGCCGACACGGTGGCTGTCATGCCGCATCCTCGGGGCTCTTGCTGCGGCCGCGTCCGCCGCGGCGACGGCGCCGTTTGGGTGCGGCACCGGCTTCCTCTGCTGGTTTGCGGTTGAGCAGGGATTCGCGCTCGGTGGTGTCGCCTTGCATGAATTCGGTCCACCATTCACCCAGTTCGGGGTCGACTTCACCTGAGGCGCAGCGCAGCAGCAAAAAGTCATAGCCCGCCCGTAGTCGGGGATGTTCCAGCAGTTTGTAGGGCGTCTTGCCTGAGCGTCTTTCGAAGCGCGGCTGCATCGCCCAGATGTCACGCATGTCGGTCGCAATACGTCGCTGCAGCGCGAGTTTTTCGGTCTGGCCATCGAGCACATCATCAGCGGCAAGATGCAGCGCCGGAATCGGATACTCGCCAGCCGCGCGGTAGGCTTCCCATTTTTCCAGTACCTGGTGCCACAGCAGGGAAGCGAACAGAAAACCCGGCGATACGGGCTTGCCTTGCCGGATACGCTCATCGGTATTGGCCAGGGCGAGCGTGACGAATTTTTCACCCATGGGCTGTTCAAGCACCACATCCAGCAGTGGCAGCAAGCCGTGGTGCAAGCCTTCTTTTCGCAGCTGCTGCAGGCAGGCCATCGCATGGCCGCTCATCAGCAGCTTGAGCATTTCGTCAAACACACGGGCGACAGGCACGTTGTTGATCAGCGGCGCCATCACCGAAATTGGTTCGCGTGTGGCGGGTGCAATCTTGAAACTGAGCTTCGCGGCAAAGCGCACCACACGCAGCAAACGCACCGGATCTTCGCGGTAACGCGCCGCCGGATCACCGATCATTCGGAGCGATCGACTGCGAATATCTTTCATGCCACCGTGATAATCAAGCACCAGCTGACGCTCGGGTTCGTAGTACATCGCATTGATGGTGAAATCACGCCGCTCGGCATCTTCATGCTGCTCGCCGAAAGTGTTGTCGCGCAAGACCCGGCCGTGTTCATCCTTCAGCGCGCCTTCGGAGGAACTGCCGCGAAAAGTCGTCACTTCGATCAAGTCCTGACCAAACATCACATGCACAATCTGGAATCGCCGACCGATGATGAAAGCGCGACGGAACAGGCGTTTGACCTGCTCCGGCGTTGCGTCAGTGGCCACATCGAAATCTTTGGGCTTGAATCCCAGTACCAGATCCCGCACCGCGCCGCCGACAATAAAGGCTTTGAAGCCTGCGCGCTGCAACGTTTCGGTCACGCGGACCGCATTGGATGACACGTCATCCGGATCAATGCCATGGTCGTCAGGGCCGAACACCTGCGGCGCACGACGATCGCTGGCCCCGGTTCCGTTACCGAGCAGGCGGCGTATGAATTTTCTAATCATTGAACAGATTCAGTATCGGCCAGCCGTGCGCCTGAGCGTGAGCCAGCAGCGTGGCATTGGGATTGGTAGCGACCGGATGCGTCACTGCCGAAAGCAGCGGAATATCGTTTTGCGAATCGCTGTAAAACGTACTGCGGCCGAAACCGGCCAGCGAGAGATTCATCGTGGCCAGCCACTGATGCAGGTTGATGACCTTGCCTGCGGCAAAAGGCGGCGTTCCCACGTGACGGCCAGTCAGTTGGCCGTTCCCATCGAATTCCGGTTCTGCTGCAATCAGATGCGCGACGCCGAACGCCTGGGCAATGGGTCCGGTGACAAAACGGTTGGTCGCTGTGACGATCGCCACCAGATCGCCTGCCTGCTGATGCTGATCGATGAGCGCCAGCGCCTCGGTGCGAATCGCCGGGGTGATGACTTCGACCATGAACTGTGCATGCCAGCTGTCGAGTTGGTGAAGTGGAAAGCGGGCCAGCGTACCAAAGGCAAATTCGAGGTACTCGACCGGGTTCAGCGTGCCTTGCTGATACTGCTCGTAAAACACAGCATTGCGGGCGGTGAAGGCTATCCGGTCAACGGCGCCTGTACGAACAAGGAACTGCCCCCACTCATAGTCGGAATCCAGCGGCAGCAGCGTGTTATCGAGATCAAAAAGTGCGAGGTTCATGGGGTCAGTGGCGCATCGCCGAGTTGCAGCAGCTCGCGTAACAATGGCATCGTGATGGGGCGCTGGGTCTCCAGCGAGTAATGGTCCAGCGCATCGAGCATCGCTGACAACGAGGGCATGTCCCTGCGAAAGTGCGTTAGCAAATAGGGTAGCACGCCGGGTGACAAGACTAGCCCGCGCGCATCGGCGGACCGGGACAGTGCGTCGATTTTCTCTTCATCCGTCAGACCATGGACTTGGTACACCAGACCCCAGGCCAGCCGTGTGCGCAAATCCTCGCGCAGCTTCAGGCGGGCCGGTGCCTCACTGGCGGCTGCTACCAGCATGCCGCCAGACTCGCGCACCTGGTTGTACAGTGCAAAGGCAGCAATCTGCTGTTCTTCATCGAGACGATCGCAATCGTCGAGTAAATAAAGCGACCAATCGGGTGACCAGCTATAAGCCTGCACTGGCTGCTCCGCCGTCAGATAACGTGCCTGACTTGCAGCGGCAAGACCACACAGCAAATGAGACTTGCCCGCGCCGGCTTCACCCCAGACGGTGATGAAACGCTGCTCCGCTGCGCTGGCATCGCGTCGCGCAATGCGTCCCAGCATGGCAGCCAGTTCTTCGTTTCGGCCGACAACGAAACTCTCCAGTGTGGGCGGCCGGGAGGCGCCCCAGTCAAGCAGCAGCTGCCTCATGATTGATTGTAGAAGCTGCTTTTCAGATAGTGCTGGCGCAAACGGCCGAACACCACCAGCAGAATCGCTGAGGCCGGCAGCGCGAGCAGTACGCCGACAAAGCCGAACAACTGACCGAAGGCGAGCAAGGCAAAGATCACAGCCAGCGGATGCAAGCCGATGCGCTCACCTACCAACCTTGGGGTCAGATAAAAGCTTTCGATGAACTGCCCCAGTCCATAGATAACGGCCACAGCAATCAGGCCGTAGGCGCTATCAAACTGCAGAATCGCCGCCAGAATGGCCAGCAGCAGACCCAGACCGAAACCGATATACGGAATAAAAACCAGCAGACCGGTCAGCAGACCAACGGGCAGCGCCACATCGAAACCCGCCACTGCAAGGCCGACGGAATAATACGAAGCCAGCAGCAACATCACCAGCAGTTGTCCGCGCAGATACTGGGCGAGCAGGCTGTCCACTTCTTTTGCCATGTCGGTGACCAGTGCAATCCAGCGACGCGGTACCGTCTCGCCTATCCGTGCAAACAGCGAGTGCCAGTCCAGCAGCACATAGAACAGCACAATCGGGATCAGGAACAGCGTGGCAGCCCATCCCAACACGGCGGTGCCGCCAATCCGCAGCCAGGTCAGCACGGCAGTGCTCAGCCCATCGCTGGCGGCGAGTTTGTCGGCGATGATGTCTTGTAGTGCGGCCAGGTCGAAGCGACCGCCCATGCCCATCTGGCGCAGCCAGGGCCCGATACTGTTGTCAATGCGGTCCAGCAAAATGGGCAGCCGCTGCCGGAGGACGGGGAGTTGTTCGGCCAGCACGGGCAGCACGATCAACACGATAGCCGCGATCATCAGTCCCACCGCCGTAATAGCCAGCAGCACCGCCAGCGTGCGTGGCAAACCACGTGCCGCCAGCCCGTCCACCCCGGGATTGAGCATGTAGCCGATGATGGCAGCGGCGACAAACGGCGTCAGGATCGGTCCAAGCAGGACCAGCATCACGGCCAGCAAAATGCCGACGGCCAGCCATAACAGTGTCTGTCTTTGCTCGGGACTGGTCAAAATAGGCATGGATCGCGCAGCCGGAGAGGGCGGTTGGGTGAAGCGATTTGGTAAAATACGGGCGCTCCGGCAGTCTGGCACCGCAGCAAGTGCGCCATTTTACCGTTTCCTCTGCCTGATTTCCCATTCATCCATCGTTCGTGATCATGTCTTCAAAGTCTCCGGTTTCTCTTTCTTATCGTGATGCAGGTGTGGATATCGATGCCGGCGACGCATTGATCGAAGCAATCAAGCCCTTTGCGAAGCGCACGATGCGTGACGGCGTGCTCGCCGGTATCGGCGGTTTCGGCGCGCTGTTCGAGGTCAGCAAAAAATACCGCGAACCAGTGCTTGTCTCCGGCACCGATGGTGTGGGCACCAAACTGAAGCTCGCCTTTCATCTGAACCGCCACGACACGGTCGGTATTGACCTCGTTGCCATGAGCGTCAATGACATTCTGGTCCAGGGCGCCGAGCCGCTGTTTTTCCTCGATTACTTTGCCTGTGGCCGGCTCAATGTCGCCACCGCAACCGATGTCATCAAAGGCATCGCCGCAGGATGTGAACAGGCCGGCTGTGCCCTGATTGGCGGTGAAACCGCCGAAATGCCCAGCATGTACCCGGATGGCGAATATGATCTCGCCGGATTCGCCGTAGGTGCGGTTGAAAAATCCCGCATCATCGACGGCAAAAAAATCAGTCCCGGTGATGTCGTGCTCGGTCTGGCGTCCTCAGGCGCGCATTCAAACGGCTACTCGCTGGTCCGAAAAATTCTCGATGTCGCACAACCCGATCTGAACGCTGATTTTCATGGCCGACCCCTGTCCGATGTATTGATTGCGCCCACGCGCATCTATGTCAAACCCTTGCTGGCGCTGATGGAAAAAATCGACGTGCATGGTCTGGTGCATATCACCGGCGGTGGTCTGGTCGAAAACATTCCCCGCGTCTTACAGCCAAACCTCACCGCCGTCTTGCAGCGTGACGCATGGCAGATGCCGCCGCTGTTTACCTGGCTGCAGCAGCATGGCGGTGTGGCCGATGCGGAGATGTATCGCGTCTTTAACTGCGGTATTGGCATGACGGTGATTGTCTCTAAAGACAACGCAGATGCTGCTGAAACGATGCTTAAACAGGCGGGTGAAACGGTATTTCGTGTGGGTGAAATTCGTGAGCGTCGGGGTGATGAACCGCAGACGATTGTGGAATAGGGTTTTGTATCCCCGCGCAGCAAAGCGCAAACAGTCAGTCGCGACTTGCTTCCTTTGCTGCTTCATTTTCAAATAGCTTGGGTGGGAAAAGAGCGATTTTCGCCATGTCCGATTCTGGCAATTCGACAATCACTTCGGTGTCCAACGATTCTGGTAGTGCAAAAAAATCGCGCGCGGCTTGCAGTGCAATTTTGTAATGCGAAAGTGGGCATGACCAGAGGGGCCAGTGGGGGCAAACCCCATAAATCGCGTGCTCAAAAGCCACTGAATTTTTACTTATATACTGAGTAAATCCGCCGGATTCAAAAATATAATTTTCCACCTCTTTGCGATCCACTCTCTCAACCTGTGCAAGCAGCTCGTCGCAATCGCCGAACTGATTTGCATAAAAATCAGAATCAAGCGAAGACAATAAGTATTGACTGTAAGGTTTTCTGAAACTCTCCGGTACATCGATCATCTCGAATGTACGTTGAATTTCTACAGTATCCTTAGGTGTGTTTCTCAGGTATTTTGAAACGCCCCAATAAGCGAGTCTGATTTTCAATGTCACTTCCCTT
This sequence comes from Burkholderiaceae bacterium, assembly GCA_044353075.1. Taxonomy (GTDB): domain Bacteria; phylum Pseudomonadota; class Gammaproteobacteria; order Burkholderiales; family Burkholderiaceae_D; genus Pernthalerella. The sequence continues at coordinate 523 of JBILCO010000040.1, read as the reverse complement.
TTTTAAACTGGAAATGGAATTGGGCGTAAACTATTTTTACGCCTCTGTCGTCATTCCGTTTTTCTTCCTTCCCAGTCGTGCATCAATCTTAACAAACACTTGGGAAGCCCTATTTGTATTTGATATTTAAAAACCTTTGCAGGGCTGATGTCGTCTATGCAAAATAAATCAATCGGGCTTTGCCTCAAGCGCTATTTCGCTCTCGGAAAATATGGGTGGAAACAGAGTGACTTGTGCCATGTCGGATTCCGGAAGATCGACAACTACTTCACTATTCAATGATTCTGGTAGTGCATAAAAATCGCGTGCGGCTCGCACTGCTATTTTGTAATGCGACAGCGGGCACGACCAGAGAGGCCAGTGAGGGCAAACACCGAAAATGGCGTGTTCGAAGGTGACAGAATTTTTATTTACGTAGTGAATGAATCCATCATATTCAAACACAAAATTTTCTATTTCTTCGTCCTCTATTTTTTTTATTTCGTTTAATAATTTGTCGCAAGATCCAAATCTGTTTTCTGCA
>JBILCO010000282.1:0-3099 GCA_044353075.1 Burkholderiaceae bacterium | reverse complement strand
GGCATCAACCGGCCGTCCATCGGCGAGAAAATCTTTCATGCCCGTCATCACCAGGCGCCCTTGCGACAGATTCCGCGCAGGTCACACCAGGTGCAGCTTTTTTCTGCACCGGAGGCAGGCAGATTTGCGCCCTCTGTCATCGCTTGCCAGTTGCGGATGATTTGCGATTGCAAGGCCGCTCGCCAGTCGGCAAAGTCATCGGGCTCGGCGAGGGCCGGCTTCTCATCGTCGATGGCAACATAAGCCGCGCCCGATGGTGGCGGATCCAGCAGCAATCCGTAAAAAGGCAGCTGATGATCTTCCCTGTCTCTGAGACGGTTAACGAGCTTGTCTTTCTTCGAGCTTTTGTAATCCAGCACCATGCGCTCGCCGGTGTGATGAACATCGATACGATCAATCTGACCGACCAGCGTCACGTTGCCGCCTTCCCATGACAACAAACGTTCCTGCCACTGCTCACCGGAACCGAACTGCCAGCCCGCATCCTCATGCGCATTGGCCCAGCTGACATAGGCTGCCATGATTTTTTTCCAGCGAGACTGATAGCCGAGCGCCGCCGGATTTTTTTGCAGGATGTCATCGAACACAGCCTCACTGACTGCGGCCATGCAGGCAACGCGCTGATCTTTCGATACGACCTGCTCACGCACGGTGTCGTGATACTGCTTGAGAATCTGATGCAGCCACTCGCCGTAATCTCTTTTCTGCGGCAGTTCGGTCAACTCGTCAGCGGCAGACAGCCGCAGCATGCGCGAGCCGAAGAACTGGTAAGGACAGGCGACCAGCGCGTTGTACCCGCTGGCAGACAAACGTGCAGGCATCAGTGCAGGCGCTGCAGGCCGGGGCATCACCGCTGGCACGGCGGCAAGTGTTGAAGCGGACAGTGGGGCAGCATGACCCTGCACACCGGGGCAAGCAGCACTGGCGAGCGTCAACTGAAGTCGCTGCAGCCATACACTCGGCGCGTTGCGTTCGCCGCCGCGCCATCCCTGCCAGGACAGAACAACATCGGGACAGCTGATCAGCAAGGCCGTTAACTCCCGCAACTGCTGACGCTGGCGGCTCTCGCGTGTGGCCAGCCCCAGTTCACGACGTACCGCATTGGCAAAGAACAAGGCCTCGGCAGGACGTGAAGGCAAGTGGTCACTGTCGGCACCGACCACAATGGCTGCATCAAACTCGCGCAATGACGTACCGTTCAAAGGCACCATCATGACGCGCTGATCGTCGTGCGGCGCCACGAAAACGGTTTGCTCCATCTGCAAATCGACCAATGCGCGCCACTCGGTCAGTGAAAACCGCTGATCGAGTTGTTCGCCATCGAAATGAATCTGATCGAGCATCGCAAGCACCTGTGCACCGGCGGTATCTGCGAGCATGCCCGAAATCATCCCGAGTGCATCCAGAGCACCCCGTGTGGCATCGACCCACTCGGTCATGGTCTTTCGGCCGCTGCAGCGCTGGACTTCGCGGGCGATAGCTTCAAGCAGTGCACCGGCCTGCGGCAGCGCTGCCACAGCGGCCAGCACAAGCGGCCAGCCGGCAGTCACGCCATCCGCCAGCAACGCCTGTTCGATGGCGCTGCGCTGCGCCGCTGCAGCCTCGGCATCGTCATCAGCGAACAGAAACGGCGATTTGAGAAAGTCCAGCAAGGCGGCCACCTCACCGCCGGAAGCCGCCAGTGCCAGCCAGGCATGCAGCACCGCCGCCGCGCGCGTGGTGGAGAGCTTCCATCCGGTCTCGTCCGAGACCACGACCTGTGCGCGCTCCAGCAAGGCACGCACACGGCGCGCCACTACGCGGTCTTGCGGAATGATCGCAATGCGCTGCCTTCCCCTGCTGAGCCAGTCGATGATGGTCTGCGCAGCCCGTAGCGCTTCATCTTCCATGCCAGTGGCTTCGTACCATCGCAGACCGGTCGGTGTGATGATCGTCTCGGGCAGCATCTCGGCTTGCGTCCCCTCATCCAGCAGTTCCGGCCAAGCGGCGCTGAATACGGCGGGCCAGGTTGTTCGTGACCAGTCAAAGCTCATGAGGTACACCGGCTGATGCTGCGCATAGGCTCTCAGAAAACTGTCTTCCAGCGCATTGGGAGGAACAGGAGCGCACCAGTACAGAGGCAGCGCTGCCTCTGCGGCCGCACGCTGCATCGCTGCGTGCAGGCGAATACCGGGATCGCGGGCATCGCGCTCGGCCTGCCAGAGATTCCAGACCAGCCGCGCCTCGTCCGACAACAAGGCGGCCGCACGCGGAGACAGCCGGGCAAGGGCAGCGTGCCACCGATCTTCGATGGCCTCGGGCTGCGCGAGCGCTGCGGGCAGTAGTGCGGCGGTCAGCTCATCGCAGAGCGCCAGCAGGGTTTGCGCCAGCGGCATGAGGTCGGTATTGCGTCGGGCAGCGAAAAGTTTTTTCAGCCAGCCCAGTTCGCGCAGCGATGCATATAACGAAATCAGACGCTCGCCCGATGACGCAGCACTCTGTGCGCCGGGTTCGGGCGGATACTGCGACAACCATGACGCCAGCGTGCGGATGCGGGGTGGAATGAACGAGGGGCCAAGCTGGTCTGCCAGTGCGCGCCTGAGCGGGCCCGCCTGATGCCAGGCCGGTACCAGCACCAGCGCTGAAGACAAATCGGGAGGCGCCGTCACGGTGCCTGTCCCGGTATCCGTGATCAGCTGCTGTGCGACGCGCGCCCAGAATCCGGGGCCTGGGGGAATAGGGCACGTAATGATCGTCATTCTGGCGAGCGGTTCGGATGATGCTGGTGGGAATTGAAGGCATTGTATGCGACCGCTCAAAGGCGCATGCGGGCAATGCGCTGCGGTCTGGCCCACTTCTCAGGAAAATCGGTTATGATTCATCAAATTCCCGCCCCGGCATCTTCTGCTCCAAATCCACACATTGATTCAGCCCGTCACCCCAAAGGTGCGCGAATCAGGCCAGAAAAACTGCAGGCTGGGTAAAAACGAAGCGACCGCGAAGCAATCCGAAAGCAATCAAGGCCTGCGCTGCATCAGCGACAACTTCACCCCATAACGCGTATAAAATTTCCCTCTCACTGAGGACATCATGAGCGACAACATCAAACACATTTCCGAC
>JBILCO010000281.1:0-3100 GCA_044353075.1 Burkholderiaceae bacterium | reverse complement strand
CTGAAAAGTTACATCATCTTATTGTTTAGGCACTGACACATGGCATCAGAAACGGCAGTTGAGGGAGCAGCGCACGCGCCGACCGCTTCCGAGTACATCGTCCACCATCTGGGTCACCTGTCCACGAAGCATCAGGACAAGATCATTGATTTCACCATCTTCAATGTCGACACGATCATTCTGTCGGTATTGATGGGCATCGTCGGCTTGTTCTTCATGACACGTGCGGCGCAACGGGCCACTTCAGGCGTGCCGGGCCGTTTTCAGGCTTTCGTCGAAATGGTCGTTGAAATGGTCAATGATCAGGCAAAGAACATCGTGCATGGAGACCGCAGCTTCATCGCCCCGCTGGCGCTGACCGTTTTTGTCTGGGTCGCCCTGATGAATTCGCTCGACTTCTTGCCGGTCGATCTTTTCGCAGCCATCTTTGGCCTGTTCGGCCTCGATATCCATTTCCGCGTTGTGCCCACGGCCGATCTCAATGGCGCGCTGGGTATGGCGATCGGCGTCTTTGCGCTGATGCTGTATTACAACGTAAAGATCAAAGGTCTCGGTGGATTTCTCCATGAGCTCTTCTGCGCACCGTTCGGTTCGCATCCTGCCCTGTGGCTTGCCAACCTCGGCCTGAACATCATCGAATTCGTCGCCAAGACCGTGTCGCTGGGCATGCGACTCTTCGGCAACATGTATGCGGGTGAGTTGATTTTCCTGCTGATCGCCTTGTTGGGTTCCACCGCAACTTGGTGGGGTTTTGGTATGCACGTGGTGGCGGGCTCGCTCTGGGCGATCTTCCACATTCTGATTGTGTTGTTGCAGGCATTCATCTTCATGATGCTCACGCTGGTGTATCTCGGCCAGGCGCATGAAGGTCACTGACCCGTTTTGAAGTATCGAAGTATCCGTTTTGTTTTTTGACTTTGACTATCTAAGGAGTTTTCATGACTAACGTCGCCTTCGTTGCACTCGCTTGCGGTTTGATCATCGGCATGGGCGCTATCGGCGCTTGTATCGGGATTGGCATCATGGGCGGCAAATTCATTGAAGCTTCGGCTCGCCAGCCTGAGCTGATGAACAGCCTGCAAACCAAGATGTTCCTGCTGGCGGGTCTGATCGATGCCGCGTTCCTGATCGGTGTTGGTATCGCGATGATGTTTGCCTTCGCCAACCCGTTTGCCGGCTGATTCCGTCATTCTCATCCTGCCGGGGATCTCCCCGGCGATCGTTAATTTGAGAAGGAAAACACCGTGAACTTGAACGCAACCTTGTTTGCGCAGTTCGTCGTATTTTTCATCCTTGCGCTGTTTACCATGAAATTCGTGTGGCCGCCGCTGATGAAAGTGCTGGACGAGCGTGCAAAGAAAATCTCGGAAGGCCTGGCTGCTGCAGACCGCGGCAAGCACGAGCTGGCTGTCGCCGAGAAGCGCGTACAGATCGAGCTGGCGCAGGCCCACGAAGAGACGCAGAAGCGCATCGTCGACTCAGAGCGTCGCGCAGCTGAAATCATCGAAGAAGCCAAAAAGCATGCAGCCGAAGAAGCCGTCGGTATTGTTGAAGCAGCACGCCACGAGGCCGCTGCAGAAGCCATCCGCTTGCGCGATATTTTGCGCAATGACGTCGCAGCACTCGCTGTCAAAGGCGCGGAGCAGATTCTCAAGCGCGAGATCGATGCAAAGGCCCATGCTGACCTGCTGAACCAACTGAAGGCAGAACTCTGACCATGGCTGAACTCGCAACGATTGCGCGCCCCTACGCCGAAGCCGTCTTCCGTGTCGCCCAACCGGCGAAGCTGAACCTCTGGGCCGAGGTTCTGTCGGAGATGTCGCAAGTCGCCGCCGTGCCCGAGTTTCGCGAGATCGCCGGCGACCCGCGCTATGCGCGTGCGCAGCTTGTCGATATTTTTCTCGGTTCGCTCAAGGTGGCCGTTGATGCCGAGGCCAAGAACTTTATCAGCATGCTGGTTGAGAACAGCCGGCTCGCATTGCTGCCCGAGATCGAGCAGCAGTTCCGTGAGCTGAAAAATGCTTTTGAAAGCACAGCGGACGCGCAAATTGTCAGTGCATTCCCGATGAGCGACGCTCAGGTGAATGAATTACTTGCAGCGCTGGAGAAAAAGTTCGGCCGTAAGCTGAACGCCAGCCTCAGCGTCGACGCGTCACTGATTGGTGGCGTGCGCGTCACCGTTGGTGATGAAGTACTGGATTCGTCGGTCAGCGCGCGCTTGCAGAACATGCAGACGGTACTGGCAGCGTAAGCCGCCCCGAAAAATTTTGACTTTGCGAGACAGGCCGAGACGCCGGTCTCAACCTATCAGGAGCTAACATGCAACTCAACCCGTCTGAAATCAGCGAGCTGATCAAGAGCCGGATCCAGGGACTCGGCGCGGGTGCCGAAGTTCGCAACCAGGGCACCGTGATTTCGGTCACCGATGGTATCTGCCGCATTCATGGCCTCTCCGATGCCATGCAGGGTGAGATGCTGGAATTCCCTGGGAACACCTTCGGCCTCGCGCTGAACCTCGAGCGTGATTCGGTGGGCGCCGTTATTCTCGGTGCGTACGAACATATTTCCGAAGGCGATACCGTCAAGTGCACCGGCCGTATTCTTGAAGTGCCGATCGGCCCTGAGCTGCGCGGCCGGGTGGTAAACGCACTGGGTCAACCGATTGACGGTAAAGGCCCTATCAACGCGAAACTCTCTGCACCTATCGAAAAAATTGCGCCGGGCGTTATTGCACGTCAGTCCGTCTCGCAACCACTGCAGACCGGCCTGAAATCTATCGATGCGATGGTACCTATTGGTCGTGGCCAGCGTGAGCTGATCATCGGCGACCGTCAGACAGGCAAAACCGCTGTTGCGATCGACACCATCATCAACCAAAAAGGTCAGGGCGTTACCTGTATCTACGTCGCTATCGGCCAGAAAGCATCGTCGATCAAGAACGTCGTGCGTGCGCTGGATGAGCACGGTGCACTGGACTACACCATCGTTGTTGCCGCATCGGCGTCCGAGTCGGCAGCGATGCAGTACGTCTCGGCATACTCCGGTTGCGCGATGGGTGAATACTTCCGTGATCGTGGCCAGGATGCACTGATCATTTATG
>JBILCO010000039.1:0-11128 GCA_044353075.1 Burkholderiaceae bacterium | reverse complement strand
CTTTTGCCGCTGCCTGATAGGCCTGCTGGAACCGAATGAGATCGGCTGCCTCTGCATCCAGCGACACCCCGGACACTTTGTCACGCGACTCAATGGCCTGGTTATTGACGACTTCGAGCGCTTTCTGGGCGGTGGCTGACTGACTGGCAAAATTCCCGATCTTGCCAACTTCTTCCTCATAAGCCTGTGCAAGCGTGATGCCGTTGGGCCCACCGATCACTTTCTTCGTCTCGAGGTCAATCAGTGACAGCATGTTGTAGTTGTCACCTGTACCGTCCTGGTTGCCATCGATCGTAAAGCGGTCACCTTTGGCGGGCGGGTTATCCAGCGTCAGTTTGACGCCGCGGTACTCGATTCCCATCAAAGGATCGTAATCTCGTTCCGCCACAACGGTGACGGCCCCCGACACCGGATGCTTCCACGTGATCTGGTAGCGATCTGCCGATATGAAGGAAACGTCAAATTTCTGAGCGCGCAGGGATGCCACGCGTTTCGCGTCCAGGCTTGCAGGATTGGCCATGCTTTCGTCATAGCTTCCCGAAATTAGCCCACTGCCCTCGCCCGTCACAAACACAAGCAGATCTTCAGATACTTCACCTTCGACGAAGATACTGGTGCTCAGTCCCAACTGGGCCAGCTGCGCTGGCGTTCCTGATTCACCGACGCCGACACGTATCTCGCCAGCAGAGCTGAGGGTGAGGCTACCTTTGTAAATTCCATTACCTATGGCGAGGGCATTGGTACCGACCGTCGTACCAATACGAATATCAGTTCCTGTGCCATTGCCGAGAATGAGATTTCCGCCGGCATCCAGCGAAGCGCTCACAGAGGATTCGATATACACCGCTCTTGCGGTCAGATCAGCGCCCACCGCAATACCGCCGGGCATCTCGGTTTGAAGATTGATATCACCCGCCTCCGTGAGCATGGCATAGACATTCGTCCCGATGCTGCGATTGATGGATGCAACAACGTCGGCAGCGTCAGCAAAACTGCCGTTCATGCCGGAACCGTTAACGGTAATGCCGTTGAGAATTAACGGCGCATTGAAGTTAAATTGTGCTGCCGGTATCGTTGTTTTGTCGGCGACCACACCAAAAGCAATCGTCCCTTTTGGCGCGATATTTCTCAACTGGGATGAAGTCGCGCCGCTGACCAGCGGATCGGATGCAAAATTTCCATTCTGGTCAAAGCTTGCAGTAATAGTCACGCCGCTACCGGATGCATTGATCTTATCGATCATGTCTTTGGCATTGTTAAACGGTCCCAGGACCCCATTGCCAAAATCTACCGTGCGACTCAGATCCAGATGGTCTTTGGGTAGTGTGATGAGGCTCATTGCGTTGTCATCATACTGAGCGCTGACCAGCACCTCTTTGCCACTCGGATCCCTGACAACAAGTCGTCCTTGATCATCACTCACTGCGGTCAGATTCAGCCCTGCGTCTTCGATCGCCTGCGCGGTGACAGGACCGTCAATACGCACACCATTGAGTGTGACCGACGTTCCTGCCACAAGCAGCGCGGGATCCAGCAAGACTTTGCCTGTACGGCTGGCATTAATCGCCGCCACAATGTCATCCGAATCGCGGAAGCTGCCATCAGGATTCGATCCCGTGATGGTCACGCCATTGATAGTCAAACTCTGTGGTACGCGATTAGCCAAGGCCTCAGGCGTAATTTTGCTTGCCTGAACAAGAATGCTGTTAGAGGCGCTGGCTTGCACAGGGGGCTGCATCATCGCACCTGCATCGGATATCCAGCGCACATAATCGCTAGCCTGCAGCGCACGATTCAGGTTGAGTCCACCCAGCGATTTACCATTCAAGGTCAGCGCGCCAGGCGCGATATCTTCAACAGAGGCAGGAATCGAGCGGCCCGAGATGACTGCAGGATTAGGAATGCGGACGAACATCTCGGTGTAGTAATTACCCGAGGGTTTTCCCAGCATAGCCAGATCGCCCAGTTTTCCCTCCGGCCCGTAGCCTAGGGTAACGTCCCCTTCGCTTTCGATTGCCAGCGCTCCCTTGTAAGCGAGGTCATTGACTTTAATGTCGCGACCTTCGTAGTCCGTCGCGTTGGTCAGAACCAGTACATTCGGATCGCTGGCGTCTGCATTCAGTCGAAAACGGAAATCGTCTTTGATGAGTTGTGCAAGTTCCTCGGTTGTACGGTCTGGCTCCGCAGGAATCGTCACGCCATTGAGCACGATTTCCTTGCCAGCATCACCCTCATTCATAGTGATAGCCACACGGTTACTCGCTACGGCCATGACGGGTGGCAGCATGTTCTCCGTCGCCTTGTTCAGCCATGTCGCGATATCGCTGGCCTGAATGGTCGTCGCAGGTGGCGCTGGAAGCAAACCAGGTAGCACCTTACCGTTAATGGTCAGACGGTTTCCACCAAAGGCCTCAAGACCAGAAGGAACTGAGGTAGCGTTTTCCACTTCATTGAATTGGGTGGATGACAGCGGATCATGTGCTGCAGGCGTAAACTGCGCTGCCGTGTCAAAGCGCAAGCTGGGACGAGCCATCTGGCCATAAAACAAGTCCATCTGCTTGTAGCCGCTCTTCCCGGTTTGATTCAGATAGCGTGATTCATAGGTGGTACCGGAAACGAAACCGTTTTCCTTTGACAGCAGTAATTCCTGATCTTCTTTGGACAGCGCACTGCCCATCAGATGACGACCATCGCGCGTCAATACCTGAATTTGCTGATCGCCCGTCGCACCGTCAAGTGACAGCGACCAATTTACCGCGCCTATTGGAATCTGGCCCAGTAGTTTGCCAGTGGGCGGGACAATGCCGGCCGACACGTTGGGATTGTTTTTCAGTACCTGAGACAGAGACTTGACTCTCAGCGGATCTGCGTAATTGGGCGAATAGGTCAGCGATGCATCAACACCGGAGACGTTATTTTCATTTTCGATCACGCGAAAAAGTGCTGCCGCTGCCACTCTCGTCGGATCGGTAATGTTTACTGCAATACCTGCTGAAGCGCGATCGATGGCAATGCTCTGACCAGTCAAGGGATCGGTGCGCATGACGGGGTTAATACGGAACAAATCCTGACCGACGGATCCCCGTGCATCAATGCCCTCACGATGAATCGCATTGATTTCACCGGCAACCGTCGTGGCCAGATAATCGAGCGACAGTATCGTCGGCTGCAACACTTGTTCACGGAAACCCATCAAGCCACCCAATTGGCCACCGCTTACTCCAGAAAGTATGCGCGGCTCTCGGGCGTAGGGATCGGATATCAGGGTAACGCGACTCAGGTCATTTTCATCAAATTGCGCTTGTACAGGCAACGATTTATCACCCTTTACCAGAGTACCTGCACCAGTGACATTGCCGACACTGACCTCGACACTGCCGTTAACTGCTGTATTCACTTTGATGCGCACTAAGGCTGACAGCTTGGTAAGCAGTAAATCGCGCTGATCCATCAGATCAGGTGGCTGACGATCAGCGAATGGATGCTTTGACATCTGCCTGTTCACAATGGCGATCTGGCCGGCAATCGTATTGATATCCGCCACTCGGGCATTGATCATCTCGCGTGTTTCGGTGTCTACCGTTGTCATTTGCGTCGACAATTCGCGAAAACGCGCAGCAAGACCATCTGAGTCGCGTAGAAACTGGCCACGCAAGATATTGGATGCCGGATCAGCTGAGAGCGCACGTGCTGCCGCAAAAAACTTATCCATCGCCGGTGGCAAACCAACGGTATCACTACCCAGGATATCAACCACGCGGTTAGCGTAGGACACCATCGGTTCCTGATTATTGAGGTCGCTGGTGGAGTTACGTAGATTACTCTCCAGGAATTCGTCATACGCCCGCTTAATCCCCGCCACACTCACCCCAGTACCGAGATAAATCCGCCCCTGCTGGCGCGGCATGTTCTCGGACATCGACGTCTCCTGACGCACATAGCCTTCCGTACCCACGTTGGCGATGTTGTTGGAGACCGTACCCAGCGCACGCTGATAAGCGGAGACGGCGGTACTGCCGATGGTGAGCAGGTCACTCATTATTCAGTTCCGGTGTTGGACACGGGCGCAACGCGTCCGGGCTTGATCGTAAATTTATCGGGACGCACCAGCGGCAAAGTGGGCTGCGTACGCTGAATTGCCATACCCTCCTGCACTACATTGAGCGGTATGGGTGTGGGCTCGGCCTTGGGATCAAACGCCGGCTGTGGTGCATTGGCGCGGTCCAGGTGCTTAACCAGCATGTCGGCCACACCCAGGGTGTTGCGTTGAGCGAGCTTTTGCGACAGCTCGCGGTCATACATTTCCTGAAAGGTGTCTTCGGCATCGGAGCCGTTGAGCTCACTCTTGTCGATAGTCTGACGCATCGACTTGAGCATCTCGTGGATGAACAAGGCCTCGAACTGGGTCGCGGTGTCACGCGTCGCTTTCTCGGTCTTCTGCTGCGCTTGTCCGCGCAGACTCGCCATACCGGCGAAGTCAACCGAGGATTGCAGCATCGACGAGTTGAGGCTGTCAGCCATATCAGATCACCACCAGCTCGGCGCGCAGGCTGCCGGAGCTTTTCAATGCTTCAAGAATCGCGATCAGGGCCGAGGGCGAAGCGCCGACCTGATTGATCGCATCCACAATCTGTCGTAAATCCACGCCGGCCTGGAACAGGAACATCGGCTTGTTCGGCTCGTTCACCGCAATATTTGCATTCTGTACCGCCGCGGTTTGGCCGCCGGCAAAGGCATTGGGCTGACTGACTTCATTGGTCGCCGCAATCGCCACCGAAATGGTGCCGTGCGAAACGGCAGCGGCTGTGACTTTGACGTTGCGGCTGATAACGACCGTGCCGGTGCGTGAATTGACCACCACACGGGCGGGTGCTTCACCGGGTACAACGTCCAGGTTTTCAATCATGCTCATGAAAGCCACGCGCTGCGACATGTCGGCCGGCGCGCGAACAGAAATCGAGACGCCGTCCAACGCATTGGCGGTATCGGCACCGAAGTTTTTGTTAATGGCATCCACAATCGCGCGCGTGGTCGTGAAATCCTGCTCGCGGGTGTTGAGGACAATGAATTCGGATTTATCAAACGGTGTGTCGACCATGCGCTCGACCGTGGCACCATTCGGAATGCGTGCCGAGGTCGGCACGCCAATCGCCACTTTGGAACCGGCCGCATTGGCATCAATGCCGGTGGTATTGACCTGGCCCTGGGCCAGTGCATACACCTCGCCATCCACACCGCGCAAGCTGGTCAGAATCAGTGTGCCGCCGCGCAGGCTGCTGGCCTTGCCGAGCGTGCCGACGTTGATATCAATGCGCTGGCCGGGTTTGGCCATGGCGGGCAATTCGGCAGTCACCATCACGGCGGCCACGTTCTGCACATCGAAACGACCGGCAGCCGCTGCCGCACGTTCAAAGTCGGACAACGGACCATCGAGGCCCACACCCATTTTCACGAGCATGGATCGGATGGTCTGCACCGTGAACGCGACCTGCGCACCGTCACCGGTACCCTGCAGGCCGACCACGATGCCGTAACCCACCAATTGGTTGGTACGTGCCGCTGCAGCCGACGCCAGATCTTTCACACGATCGGCATGCACCGGCTGGATCGCTATCAAGCTTAAGGCAATCGTGCCGATTAGTCGTTTAAGGGAGGATTTCATCAAATGGATCCTCAGAACGGCCAGAGTTTGTAGAGAGCGCTGGTAGCCCACCCCGCACGGGTCGCATTGGCCAGATCGCCCACCGCACGGTAGGTGATTTGTCCATTCGCGAGTCGGCGTGACTGAACCAGATTGGTCGCGCTGACATCTTCCGGACGAATCACGCCCGAGACCTGGATCACTTCGCCACCTTCAGAGAGCGACAATTGCTTCTCGCCGCGCACCACCAGGTTACCGTTCGCCTGAACTTCAATCACAGTCGCAGCGATGGATCCTGACAGCGATGCACGCTGATCTGCGACACCGGTACCTTTGTTGGAGATATTCGCGCCGTCGGTCTTGAGACCATTCAGCAGTCGGTTGCCATTCATGGTGATGTTCGCGCTCTGAATCGCAGTCGACAAGCCCTGCGGAATCGAATCGTTGGCGGATTCACGGCTGGTTTCGTTATTGAGTGAACGATTCGCCTGCGTCGACTCCGACAACAACACCGTAATGATGTCACCCACGCGATAATCACGGCGCTTGGCCTGCCAGAGATCGGTGCTGTCAGTCGCAAAAATCGCGCCGGTCGCTTGTTTGTTCACTTCGCGCGGCAGCGGTGTCACCGGCGCAAAATTCGGCGTGTGCGCCAGCGGCATCGGGCCGGCGCAAGCCGTCATCAGTGCGGCGGCAGCCAGTATCGAGACGGTGCCGGGTGTGCTTACTCGTTTAGTCATGCGCTTATTCATGAGAATCCTGTGCCTTGGTTATTACAGGTTATTGTTCAGGAAGCGCAACATGCCGTCGGCTGCGGAGATCGCTTTCGAATTGATTTCATACGCGCGCTGGGTCTCGATCATGTTGACCATTTCTTCGACCACATTGACGTTGGACGCCTCGAGCATGCCCTGGCGCAGCGTGCCCGCGGCCTGCGTGCCGGGGTTCAGCAACTGCGGTGCGCCGCTGGCGACGGTTTCCTTGTAGAGGTTGCCGCCCATGGGCGTCAGACCGGCGGCGTTCACAAAGCGTGCTACCTGAATCTGGCCCAGCTGCTGTGCACCGCCACCACCAAAAATTTCAACGCTGACCGTGCCGTCTTCACCAATCGTGATGGACGAGGCATTACCCGGAATGACCACAGGCGGCGCCAGCGGGTTACCGGTGGCGGTGACCAGCTGGCCGACGTTGGAGAGCTTGAACGAGCCATCGCGGGTATACGCGGTGGTCCCGTCGGGCATGGTGATCTGGAAGAAACCCTCGCCGGCGATCGCGATATCGAGCGCATTCTGGGTGTTAATCATGTTGCCCTGCGCATGATTTTTTTCTGTTGCGACGATGCGGGTACCGGTACCGATCATCAGACCGGTCGGCGCTTGGGTCGTCTGTGCCGTCTGACCACCGGCCTGACGCACGTTCTGATACAGCAGATCTTCGAACATCGCGCGGTCGCGCTTGAAGCCGGTCGTATTGACGTTGGCCAGGTTATTCGAGATAACACTGAGTCGGGTGCGCTGTGCATCCAGACCCGTCTTGGCTACCCACATTGATGCATCCATGATGTCCTCTTTCTTTTCTAGTCAGTCAGTGCATTAGTTTCGCGTGCGGAGCATGCTGGCACCGGACTCGTCGAGTGATTTTGCTTCCTTGATGGTCCGCACCTGCGTCTCATAGGAGCGCGAGAAATCAATCAGCTTCACCATCGCAGTGACCGGATTGACGTTGCTGCTCTCGAGCGCACCGACCGCGATGATGGGTTGATTCGGACCGTTGGTGAAACTGCCATTAGGCAGACGGAATTCTTGCTGCGGCGTGTACAAGCTGTCCGGACGGCGCTGAAACACGATGTTGCTGGCGTCACGCAGCATCAGGCGTCCGACCAGAATCTGTACGGGGGGTGCCGGCTGTGCGGGATCGCGGGCGTAGACATCGCCTTCACGCGTGATCTCTACATCGAAGCCCTGCGGAATCGTGATCGGCACGCCGTCTTCAGACAACACCGGATGATAGGAACCGTTTTCGAGCACACCCTGGCTATTCAGATGCAAGTCGCCACGCCGGGTAAACGCCAGCGAGCCGTCTTTGGACTGCACGCCCAGAACGGCATTACCGAGCAAGGCGACATCAAGCTTGTTACCGGTGGCCATGATGGCGCCGGGCTCCAGATTGACCGCATTCGTTTTTTCGATGAAAGGCTGAATGCGGGTATCGAAACCGTCACCTTTGGCTTTCACGGCCACCATGGCGCTCTCGTAGCTTTTCTTGAAGCCGATGGTCGACACGTTGGCCAGCTCATTGTTGAGCTGTTCACGCAGCAGGCGTCGTTCATTGATCGACGCCATCGCGGTAAAGGCTAAACGGTCCATATCGGGCTCCGGTTATCTGCTGCCGTATTAGCTACGGATGTTAATAATGGCCTGCGTCAGCGTATTGTTGGTTTCAATCGCTTTGGCATTCGCCTGGAAGTTACGCTGGGCTGTGATCAGCTCAATCAGTTCAGCGGTCAGGTCGACGTTGGCGCGCTCACGTGCACCAGCACGAACCGTGCCGAAGCCTGCACCACCCGCTTCACCGTACTTCGCATCCCCTGATTTCGAGGTGGCGTAGTAGCTGGCATCGCCAATCTGTCGTAAACCCGTCGGGCTGGCAAAGTTCACTAGCACGATCTTTGCCAGCGATTTCTGTGAGCCATTCGAATAGGAGGCTGAGACCAGACCATCGTCGGCAATATCCACACCGATCAGGTCACCTTCGGGACGACCATTCTGATCCTGCTTGTTGACCGAAAACGGTGACGAATACTGGGTCGATGACGCATAGTCGATCGAGAACTGCAGTGTTGAACCGGACTCGGGGTCGGTAAAGCTCTTGAACGCAATCGATTCCATCGGTGATTTCAGCTTACCGGCGGTGTCGAAAGTCAGCTCGCCTTTGTCAAGGAAGACCGGTGACCACAGATCGCGGGTTTCATCTTCGGAGAAGGTGCCGGGATTCGATGTTTCAAGGCCATCGCGGTCGACATACAGCGGGAAGCCATCGGAATTCTTTGCCTGTGGCGGCTGCAACCAGCGGCTGGTTGATCCGCGCGCGCTCGGCAGATCAGTCAGGCCCCAGATACTGTTGGCCGACACCTTCAAGAAGGAATTGTCACCCGTGGTACCGGTGGTGAAGTTGAAGGTCTTGTTGTTTGTGCCTGGAATAGTCTCGATCGACACCTTCACACCACTGACGGTACGACCATAATTGTCGGCCAGCGCATTGATGCGGTCTTCGAGATCGCGCACGAACTCACCCTCGGTGTAGTCGGAGCGCTCGGGCATGACGATCAGGCCAGTGACGTTATCCACTGTCACCACGAACTGGTTATTCGTCGCATCGACCTGAAATTTGTTATCGAGGTTAATACCGATCGCATTGCCTTTCAATACTGCGGGCTGCGACACGATACCGCGCAGGGGAACTGCCGACGTATTGATCTTGTTCTCGCCTTCGGCGAGCTGCAAACCAAACAGGGCGTTGGCAATCGCCGAGGCATTCGGGATTTCGATACTCGAGGTATCACCTGTCGTGCCTGAGCTGATAGTAAAGATTTTATTGGTTTCATCGAATTTGACTTCGATGCCGTAGCGATGATCTGCCTCATTTTCGACCTGATACAGGCCCTGAGGCAGCACGGCTGCACCCCAGGTACCGCCTTTTTCAGGGTCGACACTGACTTTGGTACTGGTCAGGCCAAACAGATCATTTCTCGATTGCACCGAGCGGATCGTGATTGCCTGCTCATCCTTGGCCTTGAATGCGAAACTCTGACGCACGGGGTCGTAGCTGACCGTGACTTTCGTCGGCAGCGTCGTGACCTTGTCGATCTCCGCCTGAATAGTGGAAATCGCCTCATCCACCGTGACCTGAGAAAGATTGACCAGCCCTCGATCACTCTGAGTCAGAGAGATCTTTGCCGGCACACCACCTACCTCAAGAATAAACAGATCCGCCACGCCTGAGCCACTGACAGTAATTTGATCCGAAAAATCAAAATACTTTTCGTCGCCGTAGGCTTTGTTGACTGCCTTGGTCAGCTCACGGGCGATTTCAACGCCAGTAAATTTATTTTTCGGTGGCGGCAAATCGTTCAGATACGACATGTCGATCGTCATTGGCTGCAAGGACTCATCGACATTCAGATCGAACTTGATCGAGTTCGACTGTGACAGCACATTCATTTCGTAGTTGGTGCCGGCCGACATCGAATTCAGCGTCACATCCGCCAGTACCGGGCCGGTCAACGCATAGGTGTCGCTGATCAGCACGTCTGATCCCTGCAGGGTCGCCGTAAATTTCTCACCATCATTGATGTTGGCGACCAGTGCGGCGATGGTGGTGCCCGTGTAGGTATTGGCACCGACCGTCATGGTAAAGCCAGTCGACACTGGCGTTGGCGTCAGCAATAATTGCTTGGCCAGCTTGATAGAGTTACTCGTCTGATCAAAGACAGCGACAAATTTATTGTCGTCATTGATGACGGTTTCCAGCTCGGCCAGCGTCTTGGCAGAATAGGTGATATCCCCTGCTGTCAGCACGTACATATCGCCCGCTTCGACAGCGTCGAAATTGACGGCATCCAGAATTTCCGCATCCAGAACAACGGTGCTCAGATCTTCGCCCTCGGCCGCTGTCAGAACGATACGGCTATCGATGACGGATGCCGTCACACCCGTATTTCCTTTATCGGCATTGATTACAAGAGCCAGCTTTTCCAGGGTGTCGCCCTGATACGGGGTGCCACCGGACTGCAGCGCCAGAGAATAGCCGACCGCAGAGTACGGCGGATCAAAAGCGGTGACCTCTTCCAGACTTTGTGCGGTATCGGAAGTCACCGTGGCGACGATGGTAATGTCCTCCAGCGATGTGCTGTCAGTCGCATCATCATCCGTAATAACCAGGCTGCCTGCCGCAGCGGTCGCTGACACATTGGATTCGTTGGCATTGACGTCGGATGCGATCTTCGTAAAAGAGCCGGTGTATTCCCGTCCCTTGATCATCAGCGTGTAGCTGGTGCTAGGATTGGTCAGCTCCAGCGCGGACAGATCCGGTTCGGTGAATGTCTTGGTGCCGGCGGCTGTGTCAACCGCTGCGACCACGGTCGGTGCGGTACGGGACTCCAGCGAAATCGTGGCGAGACTGGTCCCATCAGTACTGTCCTTGTCGACGACGTACAGTTTGTTTTCAAAAAATCGGATCGAAAAATCGGCATCATCTTTGGCGGCGGCAGCCAGTGCGCTCAGATCGGTGCCTAGATAGACCTGGCTACCGATGGTGAGCGTATAACCCTCGGCGGATTGCGTCGGCTCAAAAATCTGGATGTCGCGCGCGGTTTGTCCGAGGCTGGCCGACGTTTCATTGTCAGACAGGATTTCCGTCGGCGTCGTGCTCGCGTAGCTCGCCGAGAGCTTCACCAGCGGCATGGATGCGCTCTCGAAAATCAGCTTG
>JBILCO010000047.1:0-10454 GCA_044353075.1 Burkholderiaceae bacterium | reverse complement strand
CGGTCGATCAAATCATCTTCAATGCAGCCGCCCGAGACCGAGCCGACCACATGACCATCTTCACAAATGGCCAGCGTCGCACCTTCAGGACGTGGACTGGAGCCCCAGGTCTTGATGACGGTAACGAGTTCACATTGCTTGCCTGCGGCGATCCAGTCGGCGCAGGTCTTCAAGACTTCGAGATCGATGCTATCCATGGCAGTAATTCTCAGTAAATCAGTTCAGACTTGACAACTTTCTATCAAAATGAGCGCATCGGTCGCAGCCAGTCATGCAGGCGCTAGCGGCGGCATTTTGATAGAAAGTCTCAATAAAAAATGCTCCCCACCCTTGCAGGCGGGGAGCATTCCATACAACGCTACTGCATCAGGCCGACTTCAGGCCTTTTGCCAGAGGCATGCTACGTACACGCTTGCCCGTGATGGTAAAGATTGCGTTACCGACGGCAGCGCCGATGATCGAGGTGGACGGTTCACCCGTGCCACCTGGCTTCTCGTTGCTCTTGACCAGTGTGATCTCAATGGCAGGCGATTCGTTTTGACGAATCACGTTGAAGTCATTGAAATTGCTCTGCACAACGCGGCCCTTCTCGACCGTGATGTCGCCTCTCAGCGCGCCGGACAGACCATAGATGATGCCGGACTCGAGCTGCTGCTCAACGATACCTGGGTTGACCATCTGGCCGCAGTCGCAAGCGACCGTGACTTTATGGACGCGGATGTCGCCGCCATTGACGGAAACTTCAGCCACTTGCGCCATGTAGGTGCCGTAGCCTTCCATCAGAGCGACGCCCAGAGCACGGCCCTTCGGCATCTTCCTGCCCCAGCCTGCTTTTTCAGCGGCGATCTTCAGTACGTTCGCAAAGCGTGGCTCATTCTCGAGCAACGACAGACGATACTCGACCGGATCCTTGCCAGCAGCGTGAGCCAGCTCATCCATGAAGCACTCGTTAGCGAAGCAGTTCATGGTGTGCGACACAGCGCGCAGGTAACCGACACGGAAGCCGGTGTCATGGATGATCAGATCATGCGACGTGTTGGGGATTGCGTAAGGCGCCACAGCCGCTTCAACCATGAATGGATCCAGGGTGTTCTTCGGCAGACCGAAGAGCGCCTGAGTGATCGACTGCGATGTCAGCTGGAACTTCATGCCGACAGGCTTGCCATCAGCGTCCAGACCGGCTTCAACACGCTGCATACCGAGCGGACGGTACCAGTCGTTCTTCATGTCGTCTTCACGAGTCCAGAGGGTGCGGACCGGACGGCCAACAGCCTTCGAGACTTCAGCTGCCTGAACCGCGTAATCCACGCAGACGCGACGACCGAAACCACCACCGAGGTAGGTGGTGCGCACGGTAACATTCTCAGGTGGCACGCCAAGCAGACCAGCGACCTGGCCCTGTGCGCCCTGCTGGAACTGGGTCGGTCCGATCAGTTCGCACTTGTCGCCCTGGACATTCGCGATCATGTTCATCGGCTCGAGTGGCTGGTGAGCCATCAGACCTGTCTGATAAACCGCCTTGAGGACTTTCTTCGCGCCCTTGATTGCGCCTGCTGCGTCACCGACGTCAGGACGCATCTTGATCGGAGCAACGGTCTTCTCGGCATCCATCGTGCCTTTCCAGAAGCCAGCTGTGCTCAGGTTGGCGCCAGGACCCAGATCCCAGTCAATTTTCAGGGTCTTGCGAGCCTTCAGTGCGTGCCAGTAAGTGTCAGCCACGACTGCAACGCCGTCGCTGATGGCAACCACGTCGATCACGCCAGGCATGCTCTTGGCTTTGGCAGCGTCGAAGCTCTTCGGCTTGCCACCGATAACCGGTGTCATTTCGATCGAAGCGTAGACCAGACCAGGGATCTTGGCATCGATACCGAATTCGGCCGTACCGTTGACCTTCGAAGGCGAATCCAGACGTGGGACGGCTTTGCCGACCAGACGGAACTGGGATGCATCCTTGAGCTTGACTTCTTTTGGCACAGGGATCGACGCAGCCGCAGCAGCCAGTTCGCCGTAAGTTGCCGACTTGCCGCCACCGGACACAACGCCGTTTTCGGCGGTCAGTTTAGACGCATCAATGCCCCATTTTTTGGCAGCAGCCTGAACCAGCATGGTGCGCACTTGCGCGCCACCGATACGCAGCTTTTCCCATGCATCACGGATCGAGGTGGAGCCACCGGTGATCTGTGCGCCCAGGAGGCCGTTAACGTAAGCTGGATTTGCTGGAGCAGTCGTTACCTTGACCTTGTTGATGTCCACATTCAGCTCTTCAGCGATCAGTGCTGGCAGCGCAGTGTGAACGCCCTGGCCCATTTCGGACATGTGGGAGATCAGTGTGACTGTATTGTCGTCGGCGATGTGCACCCAGACGTTAGGCGTATGCAACGAGCCTGCAGCCTGTGCTTCATTGCCACCGAAACCCGGCACATACATGCTGAGTACGGCAACACCCGAAGCGAGCGCACCCGACTTGAGAAATTCACGGCGTGTAGTTGTCATTTGTATTTTCTCCTCTACCTTAAGCGCGCATCTCTGCGGCAGCATCCTTGATCGCAGCGCGGATGCGGTTGTAAGTGCCGCAACGGCACAGGTTACCGCTCATCGCATTGTCGATGTCAGCGTCGCTCGGGTTCTTGTTCTTGGCGAGCAGTGCAGACGCGCTCATCAGCTGGCCGGACTGGCAGTAACCGCACTGAGGCACCTGGTGCTTGATCCAGGCTTTCTGCAGCGGGTGCGAATTGTCAGCGGAGAGCGATTCAACTGTCGACACCTTTTTGCCCGATACGCTGGACACTGGGGTCTGGCATGAACGGATCGCAACGCCGTCCAGATGCACAGTGCATGCGCCGCAAAGCGCTGCGCCACATCCGAACTTGGTGCCGGTCAGACCGACTTCATCGCGGATCACCCACAGGAGCGGGGTGTCCGGCTCGGCCTGGACGGATACCGTCGAGCCGTTCAGATTAAAACTGATTGCCATGTTTAACTCTCCTCTTTCTTGGTTTCACTGCAAGTTTAAGCCAATGATTACTCATTAGTTTTTTACAAACCGGCACTGTGGTAATGCCTCGTTTTCTGCTCATCTGAAGGCCGTGTTCCCGGTCTTTTTCAGTTCGCTATTCTTTTACTCCCGCACTGGTCATCTCCGGCCCGAAATCCTAGGATTTCTGAATAGAAATTCTGCGCCTGTATCTATATAACACCGTTATTTCGCAAAATCAAGAAACGGACTCGCTGCTGTGCGACATGACGGCCTCGATTCTTGACCGAAAAAATATTTCGTGATTTTTTTAGATTTGTTTAACATTTTCCTACCCCCGAAGACTTGACAAAAGGGTCAGCTATTGGGCCATTTTCTACAAGCCAGACCGTTTTCTCCAGTCGGGAAGGCCGGCGCAATCGACGCGCGACCCGCATGACAGACTGTTTTGTGCGGTGCGTCATTTTCGGGTTGAAGGAGGACGAAAAGACCGTTCAGGTCACGATGGTTTCATCAGTGCGGGTAACGCCCTCGGTATCGACCCAGCTGACCACAATCCGATCGCCTTTTGCGCCACCCCGGAATTTGAATGAAAAATAAGGATCGCGCGCCACCGAGCCACCAAAATGGACATACAGTACTTGACGGTCGTTGCAGTAACCGCGCACGGTCTGTATGAAGTGCGGCAGAACAAACCGGCCTCGACTGTCCCAGCTGAGACGGCTGAGCATGCGGTGCTTCATCAGAATCTTGACTTCAACAAGTTCCCCGTCCTGGACTGCGCGCACGCGCATTGGCTCAGCCGCCACGTCTGCTCTCCCCCATCATCCCAGACACCCGCCCAGCATGACCGTGATGTCTTTCAGTGTGTAGTACCACTTACCCTCCGAGCGCGCGACCGCGATGATGGCCGACGTCTCGGCCACTTTGATCCTCACGGAGTATTGTGGCTCGGTATCGGGCAGCACGTTAAATCCCACGCACACCGGGTTCGGATTGTGGTCGGCAATGAGCGCGATGAAATCTGTCTTCGGTATCTTGCTCGTCAGCGTCACCGGCACGTTGGTGCCGTTTTCGGCCAACTCCGGCGCTTCAATGATCAGCTCGTTTGCTTTGGCAAGACTGAGGCCCGGTGCCTCACCGCGCTTAGTCACCGTGCGCGGCGTGTTGGGTGTGGTCGTGTCACCGTTCATGGCGTAGACAAAAGCCTCCAGGCTTTTTGCCGAATACACCGCGCCATTCCAGTCCGATCCCCAGGACGTTTGCTGGCAGAACACCTCCGAGGGCTTCAGCAGCCCGGTGGAAAATGCCAGCGCCAGCCCCGAGGAAAGGCGCATGACATCGCGCCGGCTTTGCTCCACATCTGTCTCCTGATAATAAGGCCGACGCTCTCAGCGTCCGGCGAATACTTTATATTGTGCCACTAGCGCATCGGTCAGCGAAAATCGCACCGCACATCATTTATAGCGACTGGTATCAATCCCGCGCGTCGATCCATAGGGCCGATTCTGTTCTGCGAGGTTGCCATTCAAGCCATTCACTGATGCGGGCAGCACGACCAGAGATTTTTCATTGACTTTGCAATCCTGCATGCAAGCATCACTGGTGACATCCGGTTTGCCCTTGACATTGAGCATGCCATGCCGGGTTGTCATGCCCTCCCGGTTGGGCATTCTGGCCTGTACCTGCGCAATGTTCTGGTCCGACAGCGTGAAATCGGCAGGTACCAGATCAGCCAGATGCAACAGGTAAGCGGTTGATGCATACACTTCATTCACTGACAAACTCTTGGGTGCGTCAAACGGCATCGCGCGGCGGATGTAATCCCATAGCGTGGATATCGTCGCCAGTTTCATCATCGTCGTCTTGGCGTTTTCAGACACGACATTCAGACCTGCAACCCGACCGCGCTCGATGTCTTTCGCCGTGGTTCCGCCGATCAGCGGCGGAAACACCGCCGGCGATTCACCGAACGCGCCATGGCAGCTCGAACATTTGGACTCCCAGAGCTTCTCGCCTTGTCTGACGCTACCCGAGCCCGCAGGCAAACCACGGAAATCAGCCCGCACATCGATATCCCACGCGGCGACTTCAGCCACGCTCGCGCGGCGTCCTGTTTTCGCCAACAGCTCGGCGTTCACGGCGCCGGATACGCACAGCAGCACGACCAGCCAGCAGACTTTAAGAGGCGCCATTCTAAGAAATCTGGACATTAATCACCTCCCCCGCTGCCTCCACCCGCCAGGATTGAATCGCATTGTTGTGATAAACCGACCGTGTGCCACGCACGGCGCGCAATTCACTGATCTTGGGTTGCACATAACCTGTCTCGTCGATGGCGCGCGATTGCAGGATGGCGGGCTTGCCCTGCCATTCCCAATCCAGATTAAAACGCGTCAGACATTTCGGCAGCACCGGCGACTCCAGCCGCGCCGTCTTCCAGTTACGCCCACCGTCGACCGAGACATCGACGCGCGTGACGCGGCCACGTCCCGACCAGGCCAACCCCGTGATGTTGTAAAACCCGCGATCGAGCAAACGCTGGCCACCGGAGGGTGAGGTAATCACCGATTTGCATTCCTGAATCAGCGTGTGCTGACGCGAAAGGCCATCGGGCATCAGATCGGTGTACTGCGTGGACTCTTCACGCGTCGCATACGGCGCGTCGCCTACTTCAATGCGGCGCAACCATTTGACCCAGGACACGCCCTGCGCGCCCGGTACCACCAGTCGCAGTGGGTAACCATTTTCTGGGCGCAGCATTTCGCCGTTCATGCCCCAGGCAACGATCACATCATCGAGCGCCATCTCGATCGGTATGCTACGGGTCAGACTGGCGCCATCGGCGCCTTCGGCCAGAATGAATTTCGCGGCCGATTGATCGATGCCGCAATCTTCCAGCAACAGCGACAGCGGTACACCGGTAAATTCGCAGCAGGACAACATGCCATGGGTGTACTGCACGGAAGGGACCGCAGGACTTGCCCAATCCATCGCCGTATTCGCGCCGCATTCAATGAAATGCATCCGAGAGACCGAGGGCAGACGCATCAGATCCCCGACGGTGTAGACCTTGGGTGTCGTGACCAGGCCATTGATCATCAGCCGGTGCGAAGCGGGGTCGATATCGTGCCAGCCAGCGTGATGCCGCTCAAAGTGCAGACCGCTGGGCGTGATGATGCCGAACAGCCCTTGTAACGGCGTAAAGGCAATGCTGCTTTCGCGCCGTCGGGTGAGGCCGGGTGATTCGCGACGCTGCAAGTAAGCTTCGTGTTTTGATGGCAGACCATACGGCAGATGCGCGACCGGATGACCCAGCGTCGTGCTGTGCCGAGGCAGCTGAAGAATCGCATCGTCGCCCCCCTGACCGGGATGATCGGCGGCCGCGACAGCGCCGCCCGAAGCGATGGCGGCACTCGCCGCGACAAAACTGTGACGCAGGAACTCACGGCGGGAGGCGTCCAACCCTTTCGCGCTGATCTGATCGATCAGATCATCACTCAGAAAATTTTCCGGCGCAGGCTGAAGGCGGCCGGGCTTGCCCTGGGTTCCCATGAATGCGACCTGTTTTACTTTTTCGGACAAGCCAGCTGCATCAGTGTGTCCTCGGTACTGCCCGCTGCCGGCACGGTCCATGAACCGGGTTTGTAAGCGGCCTTGAGCAGCGTGCCGTCGGCCATATTCGCCTGATGCCAGAGGTGCATCAAATCACGCCGCATACCCCGGCTGCAGTCATATTCGTCTCGTGCTTTGATGGAAAGGAAAGCACGGCCATCAAGATTCTGGGGTGCAGGATAGTCCACCAGATGCCAGAGCTTTACAGAGGTGGCGTCGGGCTTTACCAGCGTGTCATTCTCGACATAGAGCACAAATTCTTTGGACGGATGCTCAATCCGAGTCCATTCGGCATGTGCCGTCACCGTCAGGGCGGCGAGCAGCAAGGCCAACAGTATTTTTTTCATTGGGGATGTCTCCGGGTAGCCTTCAAAACGACACGCATTTCAGTGCCCGAGTATAGCAGTGCAAATTTTTGCGGGTACAATCAGCGCAGGCAAGAGGCCGTATCATCGCCTCAACAAATTTCAAACAATGCTTGCAGCGCACAGCCTGCAGGAGACAGCCCATGCCGATCACCCTTCTCAGGCCCGCGATGATGCTGGGCCTGTCCATCATCCTCATGAATGACGTCGCGGCGGATGCCACAACCGATGCAACCAAGGCAGGCGCCCGGACTCTGCACACGCGAAGTCTCGCTGCTACCTGCGCGAACTGCCACGGCACCCTCGGCAAAAGCGTGAAAGATCCCGCCGTGCCCGGACTCGCGGGCCGACCGAGTGCTTATATCGTCGAACAAATGAACGCCTTCAAAACCGGCACCCGTGAAGCGACGATCATGCATCAGATCGCCAAGGGCTACAGCGACGAACAGATTCAACAGATGGCGGACTATTTCGCCAGCCAGAAGCCTTAAGGGGAGCGCGATGGACCGCAGATCATTCTTGCAGGCCAGCGCAGCGCTGGCACTGATCGGCAGCAGCCTGCCGGCGCGCGCCATGCGCGGCGCAAAAGTCGTCGTCATCGGTGGCGGCTACGGCGGCGCCACCGCTGCCAAATACATCCGCATGCTATCGGACGGGCAGATCGATGTCACACTGGTCGAAGCCAAGAAGGAATTCATCTCCTGCCCAATGTCGAACCTCGTGGTGGGTGGTAGTCGCAAGATCGGCGAGATCAGCCGTCCTTATGCGACGCTGACCAAAAACCACGGCGTCACCATAGCGCAGGATTTCGCGACAGCGATCGACACCACTGCCCGCACGGTGACACTGGCCAGCGGCAATACACTCGCCTACGACAAGCTGGTTGTCTCGCCCGGCATTGATCTCAACATGACCAGCATCGATGGCCTCGCCGACGCGTACGCCTCCGGGCAGATCGTGCAGGCATGGAAGGCTGGCGCAGAAACACTGGCGCTGCGCAAGCAGCTTGAAGCGATGCCCGACGGCGGCGTGTATGCGATCACGATTCCTGAAGCGCCCTTCCGCTGCCCTCCCGGGCCCTACGAGCGCGCCTGTCAGGTCGCCTGGTACTTCAGCAAATTCAAACCACGCAGCAAAGTACTGGTGCTGGATGCAAATCAGGATGTCGTCTCCAAACCCGGTCTGTTCAAAAAAGTCTGGGCAGAGCAATACAAGGACATCATCGAATATCGTAATCAGCACAAAGCGATTGCGGTAGCGCCGAACGAAGGCCTGATCAAATTTGATGTGCAGGCCGATGTAAAAGCCGACGTCATTAATGCATTGCCCGCGATGCGTGCCGGCGTGATCGCGCAGCGTACCGGCCTGACAAACATGGCCAACAACCGCTGGTGTGGTGTGAACTACCAGACCTTCGAATCAGCGGTCGCGAAAGATGTGTTCGTCATTGGCGATTCGATTCAGGTCGCCCAGCTGATGCCCAAGAGCGGCCACATGGCCAATAACCATGCGAAGGTCGCTGCGGCCGCGATTGTCGCGCAGCTGGCGGGCATGGACCCCAACCCGCAACCGATGCTCACCAATACCTGCTACAGCTTCGTGAATGACAAACAGGTGGTGCACGTGGCCAGTGTGCACGAATACGTGAATACAGAACGCACCTTCAAAGTCGTCGCAGGCTCCGGTGGCGTCAGCGCCGCTCCCACTGAACTGGAAGGCAGCTATGCAAACCACTGGGCGCGGACCATCTGGTCTGACATGCTGGAATAAGCGGTGAAAAAATTTCTGTCTTTCGGGCTGGCGCTATCCCTCTGCATGGCATCCGCCGCCGACAATCCGCAAATGGCCATTGAAAACGGCGGCAAGATGGAATTCATTCATGCCGCCCGTACCGGGAAACTCAACGCCGAACAAAAAGCGGCACTTGAAGCGCGGCTGAAAGCCGAATGCAGCCAACCCACCAATCCGATTACACAAGGGATGATCGAAACCCGCGGGCCGGGCAAGTGCATGGCCTTTGTGCGTCATCAGTGCGCTTGTGCGGATTGCGATATGCCGACGTACTGCTTTCCGGCGGACCAGTAGTCACCATAAAAAAACCCGCTGATCCATCCGGCAAGAGGAGGTTGAATCCGGACGAAACAGCGGGTGTGGCTCAGCTACTGCTTGGCAAGCAATCAGAAGGCGTATTTCATACCAATTTGAACGGTGCGTGGCATACCGACCTGAATACCGCGGGTACGGTCGACGATGTAGGTTTTATCCGATAGGTTTTTACCGGCGATGAAGAAAGTCGTTTTACCGACCGTGTAATTAGCTACTGCGTTTAAGATGCCGTAAGCATCAATCTTGCCAAACTGTCCGGATCCTTTTTGAGTTGCCGTCAAAGTGCTACTGTCCACATCTGTGATGTTGGCGAAGTCTGAAAATTGCTCACCCACATAAACATAGTCCAGACGTGTGCTCCAATTAGCTGGTGCGCGGTAGCCTAACGTCAAATTCAGTAGATTTTCCGGCGCATAAGGCAACCGATTGCCGACACTGCCCACAACAGGATCGCTGGTAGAACCACTGCGAAACGCTGATTTCTGCTCGGCCGTCGGCAGCCAGGTCCACGCAAACCGGGCAAACAGGTTGCCCTCAAATAACTGTGTCAGCCTGTCAAACTGACCTGCCAGTTCGATCCCTTGGAACAGGGCTTTGCCTTCCTGATAGGAACTGCTCCCGCCCGCGATGCTGCCCACCTGTACCAAATTGCTGAAATCATTTCGGAAGGCCGTAGCATCAATTGAGATACGCTCACTTAAGGAAGAACGGATACCAAGCTCTGCGTTGATGCTTCGGTCAGCCCTCAAATCAACTACGGTACCAGTACCAGAGATAGCATCCTCGACTCGTGGCGGACTGAAACCACGGTGAACGCCACCATAAATAACCGTATTTTCATGCAGCTTATAAGTTACACCAATGCCAGGTATGACTTCGGTGAAATTGGCGGGAATACGCCCGCTATCGGCATTACTGCTGTTGTTATCAGCGTAAAAAATTCGATCATTGCGGATGTGTTCAATTCGTACGATAGGCGTCGCTGCGAGCCGCTCACTCAAATGCATGCGGTTCGACATAAAGGCTGAGACAGCCTGCGTAGTGCGTTTTTGATTCTCCTGCAGAAAGTCGGTTGGCTGCGTACCGCTCAAGTAATCCGCATAATTTGCGTATTTTTCCTGCCGGCGCTTCTGTACTTCATTGTGTAGTTTAAGCCCGTATTCAAGATCGTTCTGGATGCCGAGTGCCTGCACCTGATGAAGCATCCGGCTGTCGATACCCGCGGTCGCATAACTACGTAGCCGGCCATTGACTGCACAATTGCTTACCGCGTCGAGATCACGGCTAATACAGTCAGTAGAGCTCGACGCCTGACGCCACCAATCACGATCAAAGTAGGCACCGTACACGCTCGTGA
Organism: Burkholderiaceae bacterium; assembly: GCA_044353075.1. Classification (GTDB taxonomy): domain Bacteria; phylum Pseudomonadota; class Gammaproteobacteria; order Burkholderiales; family Burkholderiaceae_D; genus Pernthalerella. The sequence goes on along the minus strand of JBILCO010000047.1, from coordinate 37 downwards.
CCAGCTTGCGATCTCCGTCGATTCGCCATTCATGGGT
>JBILCO010000280.1:0-3151 GCA_044353075.1 Burkholderiaceae bacterium | reverse complement strand
ACGGGCCTTCTCATACAAGGCTTGGGCCTCAGGAGAAATTGATACGCTGCAATCCGATGTAGTCCGGATTTTCACATCTGCGACAGAGTCTTTAAGTTTTGCCACATGGCCTGGCCCGCCTTGGTATCCAAGGCTATTTAACGCCTGCCGCTGAACGTTCAGACTGTTAATAGTCATAGCGAAGAAAAATTCGAAAAAACTGAATTCTTTCGCTGCAAAATCGATGCCAGGCCATAAATCGCCAGAACACAGGGGATTTCGACGCTGAGCGGCATCCACTTGCCGCTAATGGCAAACAAGAGCGGCAAAGGTATGCCAAATCTTGCAGTGGATAGAACTGCGATGCTCTGTGTGAGAGGCGGCAGCCACCGTCGCTGCGCTCGAACACGAAAACCACGTGCATTCGGTACGGCTCGAAATCGGCTTTCGAACTTGCTCAGTCAATTGGTTCTGAGCAGAACACCGTCTCAATCTGAAAAATGACCTACTTAGGATCCACTTTCTTCAAAATGCCATCGCAAAGCGATTGAAAAAAATCAATCAGATCAATAAGTTAAATCTAGAGATTTGAAAGATTGAAAATTTGAAAAAAGGTACTTGGCGGAGAGAGGGGGATTCGCCTACGTCCCGCAGGCCGCGACTTGGCTTGCAAGCCAAGTCCTTCGAATCCCCCGCGTGAAGTCCGCAGGGACTTTACTTCTCTCCGAAACGAAAATGCCCCTGACGGGGCATTTGACATTCTGGCGGAGAGAGGGGGATTCGAACCCCCGGTAGGCTATGAACCTACACACGCTTTCCAGGCGTGCGACTTAAACCACTCATCCATCTCTCCTGAATCCGTTGCGGGTACCGCTGGCAAACGAAGCCCGCGATTATAGCAAACCTTCCCTGACTCCCCCACCCGGCTCGACCGGTCCAGGATAAAAAAAGCCGCTTCGCCCAAAAGCGAAGCGGCAATCCGGTTATAGGGCCATCGGAGTAAGCCCTACGACCTTCCCCCACAAAAACTCAGTACATTGTTCTTCGTGCCATGCCTCGGATCATCCCTCAGATGGCTTCTTTCAGCTGGTCCAGAATGGCGGGATTCTCCAGTGTGGAGATGTCCTGCGTAATTTCTTCACCCTTGGCGAGCACGCGCAAGAGCCGGCGCATGATCTTGCCTGAACGGGTTTTAGGCAGATTATCGCCGAAACGAATTTCCTTGGGCTTGGCAATCGGCCCGATTTCCTTGCCGACCCAATCGCGCAATTCTTTGGCGATGGCCTTGGCCTCGTCACCGGTCGGGCGCGCGCCTTTCAGGACCACAAAAGCGCAGATCGATTCGCCGGTGGTCGGGTCGGGCTTGCCAACAACAGCGGCTTCGGCGACAAGATGGTTGGCGACCAGTGCGGATTCGATTTCCATCGTGCCCATGCGGTGGCCGGAGACGTTCAGCACATCATCAATACGACCGGTAATAGTGAAGTAAGCGGACTTCTCGTCACGAATAGCACCATCGCCCGCCAGATACAGCGTGCCACCCAGCTCCGTGGGGAAGTAGCTTGTCTTGAAGCGTTCAGGATCATTCCAGATGGTGCGGATCATCGAAGGCCAGGGGCGCTTCACGACCAGAATGCCGCCATGGCCGTTCGGCATGTCGTTACCGGCTTCATCAACGATGGCCGTCATGATGCCCGGCAGCGGCAGTGTGCACGAGCCCGGCACCATCGGTGTCGCGCCCGGCAAGGGCGAGATCATGTGGCCACCGGTTTCGGTCTGCCAGAAGGTATCGACGATGGGGCAGCGGTTGTCACCGACGTTTTTGTAGTACCACATCCAGGCTTCAGGATTGATTGGTTCACCCACCGAGCCCAGCAGGCGAAGTGACGACAGATCAAAGTGCTGGGGATGCACCTTCATGTCGGCGTCCGAGGCTTTGATCAGCGAGCGAATCGCAGTCGGTGCGGTGTAAAAGATCGTGGCTTTGTGACGCGCGATCATGTCCCAGAAACGACCGGCGTGCGGATAGGTCGGTACACCTTCAAACACAATCTGCGTGGCGCCCACGGCCAGCGGGCCATAAGCGATGTAGCTGTGACCCGTGACCCAGCCGATATCGGCGGTACACCAGAACACATCGCTGGGCTTGATGTCGAAGGTCCACTTCATCGTCAGTGCTGCCCACAGCAGATAGCCGCCAGAGGAGTGCTGAACGCCTTTCGGTTTACCGGTGGAGCCCGAGGTGTAAAGAATGAACAGCGGATGTTCGGCACTCACCCATTCCGGCTCGCACTGGTCCGACTGTTTATCCATCAGTTCATGCAGCCACAGGTCACGGCCGGCAGCGACATTGATCTTTCCCTGAGTGCGCTGATAGATGATGACGTTTTTGATGGCCTCGCAACCGCCGAGGGCAAGCGCCTCGTCGACGATGGCTTTCAGGGGGAGCCGCTTGCCGCCGCGAACTTGTTCATCAGCGGTGATGACCGCAACAGCGCCGGCGTCAATGATGCGTTCCTGCAGTGATTTGGCGGAGAAGCCACCGAAGACCACCGAGTGCGTTGCGCCAATGCGCGCGCAGGCCTGCATGGCGGCGACGCCTTCAACCGACATCGGCATGTAGATGATGACGCGATCACCTTTTTTGATACCTATTGATTTCAGACCATTGGCGAGCTTGCAGACTTTCTGATGCAGTTCGCGATAGGTGAGACGGGTGACGGTACCGTCGTCGGCTTCGAAGATGATGGCAACGCGGTCGGCATTGCCGTTGGTGAGGTTGCGATCGAGGCAGTTGTAGGACACATTGAGCTGACCGTCTTCGAACCACTTGTAGAACGGCGCCTGGGATTCATCCAGCACCTGGCTGAAGGGCTTGTGCCAATCCAGATTCTCACGGGCGAGACGGCCCCAGAAACCCTCGTAGTCTTTCTCGGCCTCGGCGCAGAGCGCACGATAGTCATCCATGCCAGAGATTGCTGCATTTTTTACAAAATTCTCGGGGGGATGGAAAATCCGATGCTCGTGCATCAGCGATTCAATTTCTGACATGAGGTCTCCTGCATCGTATTTGTTTTCGTCCAAGATAAGCCGATACCCTTACTCAGGGCTTACACAAGCACGGCAATCAGACCCTGCAGTGCGCATGCGCCCTTCGCGCTCAGGCTAATAC